>USPE01000008.1 GCA_900556545.1 uncultured Peptococcaceae bacterium
AAGATTCTTGCTTGCGTTTATCATACTACAATTCAGGGCAGTTGTAAATATACTTTTTTCATATTTTATAAATCAATGCCCTCTAAAGCTTGAGAAAAGCTACCATATTTTTTCATATTAAGATCTCGGCTGAACTAGTCTGAGTGGCAGAGTGGTTATGTGGATAACTTTCTAACAGCTTGTCATATTACAGCTGCTTTTGCACTATGGTTTTCCAACTGCGGGGCGCAGCCTCCCCCTCCTCTTTTTTATTTATCTCAGTATTATTCTTCTCAGTCTTATTACATTGTGCTTTTTTCACTTCCAGAAGTGTACTTTCTTCACTTCTGGAGTTGTACTTTTTACATGTCACTGAACATAGCTGTTCCTATAAATAGCTCTCCGCCGCCATGTTTCTCTTGTAATGAAAAAGATTTTGCAAAAATCAATAACTATAGCTTACAACTCCGGTGATATGCCATTTAGAGGGAAAAAAGAAAGAGAGAAAAGATGACAACTTTATAAAAATTATCATCTTTTTCTGTCACAAACCAATTTTGATTGGTTTGCTCAGCGGTTAATCGAGTAAAATACTCTTTACTTTGATCAATAATTTAAAGATAACGGATACCATGATTATGTATCAATTAAAAACCTAATATCTGTTAATAATTTAGAGGTACCGGCTAATCAGGGCAGAATGCCCTTTGCCTTTTCCTCCGTAGTCCGGACAGCGGCTGGTCTGTTCCTCTCGGCCGGACAGGTCTGTCCGCCTCGATGGGAACAGTCTGCGCCCCGGTCCATCCTAAGTCGGAAGGCGTGCAAAGGCATTTCTGCCCTGATGCACTGTGTGGTAACTGATTGTTTGCGTATTCTTTAATTGGGACAAACCATCTTCTGCTTGCTGCCTGTATGTTAAACCCATAAAAAGAGCTGAGCGAAATCTCGCCCAGCCCTTTACTGTTCTCTGTTCGTCAATCATCATTGCTGATTGTGGATAAACAGATGTATATTTGTTTAGTTCAATTTTCTGCGTGTAATCGTCAAACCAACTGCAGCAGCCATCAGTCCAACCAGACCGACTACCGGAGCTGCATCACCGGTTTTTGGAGCATCACCCAATGGAACTTCCGGTTCGTCAAGCTCCACTTCTTCCCCAGGTACGTCAGTCAGAGGAACTTTCGGTTCATCAATATCAACAGTAGGTTCTTCCGGTACATCCGGATCGGGAATATCCACCGTTGGTTCATCCGGATCTGGCTTTGTTGGAGGATCGGTTGGTTCCCAAGGCTCATTACCGCCAGGAGTGGTTGGAGTGGAATTATAGGATCTGACCAAATCAAATAAAATTTGTGGTTTACAAGCCGTCAGCAAGAGGCTTTATCCATTAGAAACACTTTTATACCATGCTTTCGCACGAGCATAGTAATCTATGATATCTGTCATCCCTTCTCGGTTTATTTTTTCAGGCCAGTTCTCATTCTGTTTAGAATAGTTGACAAATTTGATAGCATTCTCATAGTAGAGTGAGAATGTGGGAGAGGTGTTCATCTTGTTAATGTACTCTTCAATGGATATATCCTGGTTTTCATAATGATCTCGCCAAAATCGAGGCCAGTCCAACATCATAGGACTTAGAAATTCTATCCTTCCATCATTCTCTTTGATGTGATCTAAATATGGAATAAAGTAACGGTTATAAATCGGATGATAGTTTTTGAAACTCCGTCCAAAGGCTACACCTATAGCATTTTGTGCAGATTCCCCTCTGGCAGACTCTATTAAAGGACGCCCAAAATAAATCGACTGATGTTTATCCATCGTAGCCATTCCTGTGGCTATACACCCTCGAAGTGGAATCCCCGCTTTTACTGCCTCACAGAAAAATTCCATACATACTTGCAGGAATGATAAGAAAATTGGATGTTCGTCGTAAAATATAGGGCAATACTCTGTTCCCACTTCGCCGAGCAAAAGTGGATAAGGTTCATGATAAGAGTCTCTGAGCCACCAGGATGTTTTCTTAAAGAGATAATGTGTATAAATCAAAAATGTATCGCTAAAATGGCAAACATGAATATAACCATTGGCATCTGCAACAAGTTGATTATATTTGTAATCAGATGAAACAGGCACAGGGACTACACTACCAGATAGAGTTGCACTACCATCCCAGCCTGACCCTACTCTGTGAACAATATCAAGCAGCTTATGGTATAACTCCAAGATAACTGTGTTTCCATTATTTTCTACAAGGTTTGAAAAGCCGAGGATATCAAAAAGTGCAATGGAATATAACTGCTCCTGCTGTTCAATTTCCCGTATAGCTTTATCCATTTCTTCCGCAGACTTGATAAGAATCCGTTCGTTATTTTCGGATTTGTTACTCATCTCTATTGCAACCTCCAACAAATTCAAAATTTATTTCTGTATCACGCTGAAATACCCAATACCGCCGTTTATCAAAGATCTATTTCACCAATACAATTGTGGAAAATCACTTATCCAAGTAAATTTAAGGTTGTGTTTTGCTGCATAAGGCGCATCAAATATTGAGTCAAATAGTTGCCTATAGTTTTCAAACCTTCAGGCATATACATTCATAAAAACTGATTGTTGTTTCAGTTCTATTTAAATATGATTATAACAAAGAACGGTTACACTTTTGTTACATTTCACCATTTTTCTTGTCAAAATGGATTTAATAAAATTTGATTATAGCTTTTTTATTTACAAAACAATCAGAATTACATTGTATTAAAAATGGAGCTCTTTTTTGTGAAAGTTTCATCCATAATTTTTTCTATCGTCGTTTATGAAGCAGATGGTTTTGACAAGGCTAAGTTTTTGTCCAACGATTTTCGTTTACAGTATTTATGGTTTCGCGTATAATAGGAAATACTAGGAAGTGTTGTTAGGGGAGGTGTGTTATATGGGTTCATGGACATTACATGTGAAAGATTTTGGAAAAATAAAGGAAGCCAATGTGGCAGTCGCTCCATTGACATTTTTTGTGGGCGATAATAACAGCGGAAAAAGTTATTTGATGACGCTGATTTATGGGTTATTGCATGTTGAATTTTTCTTTCAGGGATACCAATTTGATGAAACATCGGCAGCATATCAACGTTGCAGCAGGGTTACACACGCTATCATGGAAGATGCGGAAATCGAGGAGGCTGGTTACCACACATTGGAACCGGATGAGATTTGTTCTTTTGAAAGTTTATTGAATGAAGTGTTACAGCTGAATCGGGATAAATTTTTACAGGATCTATTTAACCATAAAATGCAGATTGGCGATATATCCATTACTTTTTCACGGCAAATAGACTACGAATTAGAATATCGGCTAACTTATGAGGAACAGGAAATGCAGATTATGCTGTGTGGAATGGACAGAAATGAAAATGCGCTATCCGGTTATATTGGAACCGTAGCTGTAAACGAAAAAACAAGTACGACTCGTTTTTTCATTTCCTATATTTTGCAGTATATGCTTCGTTATAGATTTGAGAAAAAAGGGTTTACGGAAACTGCCTATCTGCCAATCACTCGTACAGGCTTTTTGCTGACGTACAAAATGCTGGCTGAGGATGCTATGCGGGATAAATTTAACATAACAAACACCAGAAAAAATTTACTGACCAAGCCAAACAGTGATTTTTTGCGCACATTAAGCCGCATGAGCAGTATGGAAAATGGAAATGCATTTGTAGATTTGGCGGCATTTATTGAACATCAAATGATTCATGGGCATATTACTATGCCTGATATGCCGACTCAGGATATCCAGTATACGCCGGAGAGCGGAGATAGACCGTTACCGCTGCATGTGACATCCGGAGTCGTAACGGAAGTTACACCATTGCTGCTATTTTTACAACATATCAATTTGGGGACTTTGCTGATAGAAGAACCGGAAATTTCGTTGCATCCACAGCTGCAGTGGGTAATGGCAAGAACTCTGATTCGATTAATGAATGCAGGTGTATCTGTTATTGCCACTACACATAGCGATTTGATTTTACAGCATGTCAATAATATGCTGAAATTGGCGAAACGAGCAGATCGTTTAACATGTGCAAAGCGTTTGGGATATCAGGAAACGGATTTACTACACAAGGAAGCGGTGGCAGTATATCAATTTGATGTGCAGCCCGATAACAAAACAATGGTCACAGAACTCTCTTGTGGGGATTATGGCTTTGAAGCCATGACTTTCTATCACACATTAAAAGCAATGAATGAGCAGATTAATACGATTGAAGGTGACTTGGATGCAGAATCTTGATAAAAATAGGTTTGCTTTATTGAATAGCGATTTGGTGGAAGAAGCTTCAAACCAGGTTCATATCGTGGAAACTAAGAAAGATGGCGAAGCGGATTTAACGCTGCTTCTTTCCGCTGCAAGCATTTTGTTTGGCAAGATGGATGATAACAGTTGGGCCTATTTTGAAAACAAAAAGTGTGCGGATTATTTGTTGTTGGAACAATACGCAGGCCGTTATCGCATGCATATTTTTGAATTGAAACGCTCCATTTCTGAGAAAACCTGGGACAGTATGAAATTGCAGTTTCAAGGCGGTCTCCAACACAGCCTGGCATTGGCCGGTGTATTGGGGATTTCGTTGGAGTTGTCTGAAGTGCAGCTTTATTCTGTCTATCGCAATGATAAAATAAATGATTCTGCTAATCCTGCAAGAACACGGCTACAAATGTATGAGGGAAACGGAAAAACAAATCGTCAAACAGATTGGAATCATGAAAAAATCAAGTTAGAATTTCCAGGCGTGCAGAAATTGTCTCACCATAAAGTAAAATTAGATATCGAAACCGGAACGGCAGTTTATCAAATAGCATAAACTTTTACAGTAATTTATACCAATCAATAAAAAATAAACGAACCACAAAAAAGCCTGTCGGCCGCAGCACTTGCTTTGCTGCAACAGACAGGCTCTCTACTGTTTTAAGCGATACAAAGGTATCGCCAATTATTTCATATTTTTAATAATAGCTTCGGTAAAGGCTTTGCAGCCCAGAGTACCGCCCAGCTCACCGGTCATCTGTCCGGATGCAAAGCAAGCGGCAATGGCATCTTCGATGCGCTGTCCTTCTTCTTTCATCCCTAAATGTTTCAGCATCATGGCTGAAGATAATATGGCTGAGGTAGGATTGGCTAAGTCTTTACCGGCAATATCCGGCGCGGATCCATGCACTGCTTCAAACACTGCTACACCGTCACCCAGATTGGCGCCGGGCGCTACGCCCAGTCCGCCTACCAATGCACTGCCCAGATCGGAGATGATATCGCCGTACAGGTTTGGCGCCACCAGCACATCATAAGCATATGGATTCAACGCCAAATCCATGCAGGCTGCATCAATAATTTTATCGTTAAAGGCAATGTCCGGATAGCCTTGGGCAATCTCTTTGGCACAATTTAAAAACAGGCCGTCGGTCAGTTTCATAATATTTGCTTTGTGAATGGCAGTTACTTTCTTTTTGCCCATATCTCTGGCATAATCGAAGGCATATTTTACAATGCGGTCGCTGGCTTTTTTGGTAATCACCTTGGTAGCCTCTGCCCGACCTTCATCTACCTGCTTTTCGATACCAATGTATAATCCTTCTGTATTTTCCCGCACGATGGTCAGGTCAATATTTTGATACAGTGATTTTACCCCTTCAAAGGAACGCAGCGGACGCAGGTTTACATATAAATCCAACCGTTTGCGAATCTCTACATTGACACTGCGGAACCCTTTGCCTACCGGTGTGGCAGTTGGCCCTTTCAGCGCTACGCCATTGCGGGAAATGCTTTCCAGCACAGCATCATCAATTGGTTTACCGTATTTTTCAGCAGCCTCTGCGCCGGCTTCCTGCACTTCCCAGTCCACCTGTGCGCCGGACGCTTCTACAACAGCCTTAGCAGAAGCAATAACTTCCTTGCCAATGCCATCCCCATAAATCAGTGTGATTGTCTGCATATACATCCTCTTTTCATCTAATGATACAGTGTACAAACCCTAACTACCTTGCCTGTCTTAATAGTAAAACTGACAAGCTATACGACAACACTTTTAATGATATCCTCCAGGACAGAATTATTTTTTTGCTGGCAAGGCGGCTTTCAGATTTATACAGCGCCGCGTACAAATAGTACGCAAGCAAGCAGATCTGAAAGCAACACAGCCAGCGGAAAAAAGAAACTGTTCTTACTTGGCCATTTTGATGGAGGTTAATAAGCCCCCCGCTAACAACAACCCTTCCTGTCTGCCGCCCAGCTCAATGTGCAAATCAATCACATCGCCGGTGGTTTTGTTGGTCATAGTAACGTTGCCGCTTTTAATCTGTTCGATCAAATCGGTAAAGGCCAGTTCATCGCCTTCATGAATTTTTTCATAGTCAGCTGCATTAGCAAATACCAGCGGCATAATGCCGTTGTTCACCAGATTCTGTTTGTGAATACGGGCGAAAGATTTGGCAATGACAGCTTTTACGCCCAAATACAGCGGAGCCAGCGCCGCATGTTCACGGCTGGATCCCTGCCCATAGTTTTCGCCGGCCACAATGATACCGCCGCCGTTGGCTTTTGCTTTGGCCGGGAACTGGGCATCACTGGGAGTCAGGCAGTAATCAGCCAGATGCGGGATATTAGAACGATATGGCAGTAAAGATGCATTAGACGGCATAATATGGTCGGTTGTAATATTGTCTTCCAATACGGTCAGCACTTTGGCGCTCAAAGTATCCTGCGGCGGCACAGCAGCCGGCACGCCTTTGATGTTAGGCCCTTTCACCAGTTCTGTTTTGCCGATATAGGCTTCATTTGGCGCAATCAGCAGATTGTCATCAATTTCAAATTTTTCCGGCACTTTTGCTGCGCCGAAATCTTCGATGCCGCTTGGATCGGTAATCACACCTGTCAAAGCGGAGGCAATGGCAGTTTCCGGGCTTACCAGATACACATCCGCAGATTTGGTGCCGCTGCGGCCATAGAAATTTCTGTTAAAGGTACGCAGCGATTTCCCGTTGTTGCATGGCGCCTGCCCCATGCCGATGCAAGGACCGCAGCCGCATTCCAGTACACGGGCACCTGCTTCCAAAAAGATGGACAGCAAACCGTCATCTGCCAGCCGTTTCAAAATCTGACGGGAACCCGGAGAAATTACCAGGGACACATTCTCATTTACTTTTTTACCTTTCAATAACATGGCGCATTTTGCCAAATCCAAATAAGAGGAATTGGTGCAGCTGCCGATGGCTACCTGCTGGATCACTTCACCGGCTAATTGGCTGACAGCCACTACTTTATCCGGACTGTGAGGACAAGCCACCATTGGCACCAGTTCATCCAGGTTTACTTCAATGGTTTTTACATAGGCAGCATCGGCATCAGCGCTTAATGGCTGGTAGGCATCTTCTCTGCCCATGGATTTCAAAAATTCCCGGGTGGCTTCATCGCTTGGGAAAATAGAGGTGGTAGCGCCCAATTCAGCGCCCATGTTGGTAATGGTGGCCCGCTCCGGCACGCTCAGGGTGGCCACACCGTCTCCGGTGTATTCATAAACTTTGTTGACGCCGCCTTTTACCGTTTCTTGCTGTAATACATATAAAATGATATCTTTTGCGGATACACCAGGACGCAAATGACCATGCCAACGAACTTCTATAACATCAGGCATCTGGATATAATAGCTGCGCCCGGCCATAGCTGCCGCAACATCCACGCCGCCGGCGCCAATGGCCAGCATACCCAAACCACCGGCAGTAGGTGTATGGCTGTCCGAACCAATCAAAGTATCGCCCGGTACGCCAAACCGTTCCAGATGCACCTGGTGGCAAATGCCGTTGCCCGGTTTGGAAAACCAGATGCCATAATTTTTGGCTGCGCTTTGAATAAACAGGTGATCGTCAAAATTTTCCGGACCAGCCTGCAGCATATTGTGGTCAATATAAGCAACGGACAATTTTGTTTTTACTCTGTCGATACCCATTGCTTCCAGTTCCAGATAAGCCATTGTCCCTGTAGAGTCCTGAGTTAAGGTCTGATCAATTTTTAAACCGATCTCAGTTCCCGGTTTCATTTCACCGTCTGTAATGTGCCGGCTGATAATTTTTTCTGTTAAATTAGCCACGTTCTCCACAACCTCCTGGTATTACAATATTTTTTAAATCCTCATCTTTTCCGGTACGGATACTTACAATAAACTTCCCTACCAGAAAATGCATTTCACAGTCACTGATTGCCGTATTACGGCCGCTGGCATACTGATCATCAATCCAGGCTTTAATTTTATGCACCAATGGGTCTTTCTTGGTAATTTTTTCATCGCCAAGGAAGCCATATTCACCGTTAATCCATGCGGCGATCCCCGCATTGCCCGAAAATTGATTGATAGCAATCCGAATAGGCCGATTAAATACTTTTAAGGTATCTACCGAATTGTAAATATCTTCATGCTTTAACAAACCGTCTGCATGTATCCCCGCTTTTGTGGCATTGAAATCTTCACCGACAAACGGTGTTTTTGGCGGAACGCTGTAACGGAATTCCCGTTCAAAATAACGGGCAATTTCTGTCAATGCATGAAAATTCATCGGTTTTTCAGGGTGTTTTAACTGGGCATATTCTACCAGCATCGCCTCTAACGGTGTATTGCCGGTCCGTTCACCAATGCCCAGCAGTGTGGTGCTGATGCTGGATACACCATGCATCCAGGCCGCAGTAGAATTGGCTACCGCATAGTAAT
Organism: uncultured Peptococcaceae bacterium; assembly: GCA_900556545.1. Classification (GTDB taxonomy): domain Bacteria; phylum Bacillota; class Peptococcia; order Peptococcales; family Peptococcaceae; genus UBA7185. The sequence continues at coordinate 8,736 of USPE01000008.1, forward strand.
AGTCATTGTGTCCGTGCCATTCCAGCTGTTCAGCGCGAACGCCGGTTTCTTCTTTTACATGATGCACCAATGCTGGCACACTGCGAGGGATAGCCATACGGCTGAATGGTTTACCCACACCCAGTGTATCACATAAACGGAACTTGATATCCATACCGCCGGATTTGCCCAGCTCGTCCAGCGCTTTGATCAGCGGAATCACAAATTCAAACACATCGGCGCGGGTGATATCTTCCAGATGGCAGCGAGGACGAATTCCTTTTTCCATAATATCAGCCGCTGCTTTTAAATACATATCAAAAACTTCTCGGCGGTTTTTATTCAGTTTGCCAAAAATATGATAATCAGAACAGGACATCAACACACCGGTTTCTTTAATGCCCATACTTGCTGCCAAGGCGATATCATTAGGAAGGGGACGAATCCAAGTGGTAATCTGCGGAAACTGATAATCCAAAACCTGACACCGTTCAATGGCTTCTCTGTCCCGGTCGCTGTAAATAAAAAATTCACTCTGGCGGATAATGCCATTGCCGTTGTCCAACAAATGCATATAGGTAAAAATATCTTCAATCTGCTTTGGTGTAAAAGATTCCATAGATTGCTGTCCATCACGGAATGTGGTATCGGTTACCCATATATCCTCCGGAATATCATAGGGGTAGGTGCCTTCCACAAAAGCATTTTTAGGGAAATCATCATAAGGAAAGGCATCCTTATATAATCTTGGTTCGGCTACTTCAACAGCACCCTTGGCAGTAAATAAATCCATACCGGTTCCTCCTATTCAAAAAAGACACCGAAAAAATAGCTTTGTACACCATGCCACATTTTCGGCGTCTTTATCTGTAAAGTTATTTTTCTCTGGTATAGCTATTATACTGTGAAAGCAACTTTTACACAATAGAATTTTATTGTATATACTGTATACAGAACACAGATTTATCCCTAAGTAATCCTTTTTGTTCTGTTTTTTCTTAGTCCGTTTTTGAACAAATTTGACAAGCACCATTTTCTCGGCATCCATATGCTGAAGCATTTCATATATAGGCTGAAGCACAATCGCAAAGTTAATGTCTTTCTCTGCAATACATTCTATTTACGAAACAGACTTACCATACTCCATCTAGTTCTAAATAAGATTAGAATACATTTTTGATAATATCCATCCCTGCAATGATAGTACCCAATGTACTGCCCAGATTAGCCATGATTACAATCAACAGGGTACGCAAAAAGCGATTATGAAATAACCCTTTGATACTAAATATATCATTGGAAATGTTATTAACATCTTCTACTTTTGGCTTACGAATATGAGCCTCCATCAAACCGGCAAACCATCCGCAGGCCAACATGGGATTCAAAGACGAAATGGGCGCCACTACAAATGCAGTTAAAATACTCAGCGGATGCCCCAGCATAATTGCTGTGAACAACGCTGCCAAAGAACCATTCCACAAAATCCAGCTGATAACTTGCTCCATACCGGTCTGAAAGCCCTGTACAAAACCATAGGCAATCAATGCCACAATGGCCAACGGCACTGCCCAGCCTATAATTTTTCCTGCTTTTCCGGCAGGCGGCACAGAAGTAATCTCTGTCATATTCTGTTCTTTGAAGATTTCTTCTTTTACACCGGCCACATGGGCGCCGCCCAATACGGCCACAATCTTTTTCCCCGGCGCATTTTTGATCTTATTGGCCAAATGCTGATCCCGCTCGCACAGCAAAATATCTCCGATTTTGGGAAACTCCTCTTTCATACTGGTCATGGCTGCTTCCAGCATATCCTTTTGCAGCAGCTTGGCAATTTCCTCATCACTGATTTCTGTCTCGTCCTCTTCATCCAACGCAAAGAATAGATTCAACAGCAAATCAAATTTTTCTTTCAAACTCATCTTGCGCCAGATGCGCATAAATGTAGTTTGAATATTGCGGTCAGCCAATACCAGCTCTGCTCCTGTTTCTTCGGCAGAACGAATCCCCTGCAGCATTTCCTCGCCCACATTGGTATCCAGCTGCTTGGCCAGCTTGCGCTGATAGGATGCCAGCACTAACTGGGCTAACATAAAACCAACCTTTTTATCTTTGATAACCTGTACCAAATCTGTGTTTTCCCATTTTTTAGGATTTTTAATATTCTGATACCGATCTTCATCCAGTTCTACACAAATACTGTCCGGCTGCTCCCGGTCAATCACTTCTTTTACCAGCTCAGCACTTTGCTTTGACACATGCGCCGTCGCAATCAAAATAATCTCTTTACCTTGATACTCCACGCGGGTAATATGTTCTTCCTCCACTATTTGTAACCCCTTTTCCAATGGAATTTCTCTTGCTTCATCCGATTATTATATCCGCTTTTTCGGTATCATGCAATGTCTATTAATTACGCCATATCAATAGAAAATTCCTTTTGCACAAACAGAAGTATTACCAGCCTTTACACAATTATTCCTTAAAATTTTCATATAAAAACTGCAAAAAAATCTTTTCTACCTCGGATAAGCGATGATTGCCGTTCATCAAACTGCCATAGGTTAATGTAACTGGTGAATCCATAGGAATATAGGCATGTTTTTTGGTATGAAAATGCCGTTTAAATTCATCCAGTGCATAAGCTCCCAACATATCATGCTGATTAATAAAATTCAGCTGCGCTGTAATGGAATCCATCTGATAATCGTAGTCCGCTCTGTAATCCTCCATAATACCTCCATATTCATAAGCAACTATGGATCTAGGCGCATCAGCAGAATTAATCGGGAATACTTTTCCTATTTTTTCTATGGTTTTCTTAAGACCACATATATACAATGGTTTGGTGCAATAAGAAATTAACTGCAAATTGGATTTTAATAAAAAACTGGACAGCTGCTCTATATTGGGTTCAATATTGGCTACTGTTACAATACCAATGTCAAAGCTTTTACCTTCCTGCATTTTTTGAAAAATCTTACTGTTATTCATAGAATCCACCCGAATCCGAATATTGGGATATCGCAAGTTAAAACTTGTAAGCAGCGAGCCAAGGTAGCTATCGGTAAATCGCGGTGTTACCGCCAGATTAATTTCCCCGGAGATCGTCTCCGGGTCCGGTAATAGATTCAGTTCATTGCAATAGGCTTTGATTTTATGATAATTGCACAAAAGTTCTTCAAAGTAAGGCAGCAACTGTTCACCATACTCTGTCAGCACAACACCTTTTGTCGAGCGTTCTATCAACACAATATCCAACTCCTGTTCCAGCATCCGAATTGCTTTACTGGCACCTTGGGGAGAAATGCTGTATTTTTCCGCTGTCTTATGAATGGAGTGAAACTTAACAGCATCTAATAAATATTGTATTTGCATCATATTCATGGATAAAACCTCCCTGAATTTCTGTATTTGTTTATCACCGTTTTTATTGCCATTCTTTATGTTTACCTTAATCACGACTATTTTATCATACTTCCATCCTGTTTATCTTGATTAAAAATTGTTTTTAATGGAAGCATTGTGCTGTTTTTTCAAAATTTTGCGGCAATTAAGCTCCAATTAACTATAAAAATTGATATAAAAAATCAGCGAGAACTTTTTACATCCTCACTGATTTTTTGTGTTTTTCAGCATTATGACCAACATAAACGCATTTCACGATATGGTAACATGCTCTCAATTCTTAAATTTGATAAGTACCACTCTCTAAAATCTGATATGCAGGCGCTCCTTCGCACTGAGCCGGGATTGGAATACCCAGTAATGCAGATACAGTTGGCGCTACGTCTACTTCACGGATAACACGATCGGTTTCTACACCTTTTTTAACACCCGGACCGGCTGCAATAAAGATTGGGGATACCGATGTGCCAAAGTAGCCTTCTGTAGTGGACAATGCATCGCCATGCAGTCTGTTGAAACCTTCTTCCAAGAAGTAAATAATGTCGCCGCATTTTGGACCGCTCATGCCCAACAGCGCTGCATCTTTGTTGCGCATAGCAATATTGACAACACGTTTGCCATTCATCCGGTAGCTGTATAAATCGTCAATAATCTGACGTTCCAGTTCATATTGATCTTTCGGATCTACAATACCATGAGGATTACGGCCTTTCAGGTTGATATAAATATGGTTGCCGCGTGGTGCAACGGCTTTGGTTTTTTCCCAGTCAATTTCTCTTATCTCTTTGCCGTTTTCATCTTTTTTCAGTACTGTATAGCCCAGTTCGCGCATAACGCCAACATTCATAACGAACCCTTCGCCCAAGAACGGCAAATCATCTTCTTCACTGCACAACAGGCCGTGGTCAGATGTCACGATGATATTCCAGCCCTGTTCCATCAAAGGCATAAACTGACCTACATATTCATCTGCCTGCAGATAGATTTCTTCTAACAAGCTCTGATATACTTTTTCATCATTGTTGCCGTATTTTTCTCTTGTTTTCGCCCATCTCCAAGCAGGATGACCAATGTGGTCACAGCTGTGCAGGTGAGTAAATACGCAATCATATCCATTCTGTTCAATCAATCCCAGCAATGCTTTTGCCTGCCATTTTGTAAAGGCATCCCAGCTTGGCAGGGAACGGCGGCTAATCATTTCCGGGTAACCGCCGCCTACACCGATGGCGTATGGAATATAGCCTGCAATATCTACAGACTGCTGATATAACGATTGCGGCAGCCAGTTAGACTCTTTCCGTTCTGTTTCAATATCCATCGGAATACCGGCAGAAACAGTGACATAAGAACCTTGCGGATCAATCTTAACAATGGTGAAATGTCTTGTTGTTCTCACTTTTCTATCGCCAAAGAGCAATTCTGTTTCTACCAATGGATAATATTCACCGTCTTTTATAGCTACAAATGGCGCTTCTGCCTTTTTGTTTTTATAAATTTCTACACGATCATACTGACCATTTTCATTTTTGAGCATTAAACTTGGATACTGCACTGTACCCTGAGCCACGATAACATGGAATTCTTTTGCACCTTCCGGTAGTTCCCGATTCCAGTTTTTCGGTTCTGTGATAGGAGAATTATAGGTTTTCAGACATTTATCTGATTCATTCATTTCTTCCCCTTCCATATGGTCAAACAACAACCATGTTTTTGGGGCAATACCCACCTGAACACCTGCACCAGTATCAGCAGATGCATTCCCTGCGCCCATTTCGTTAAAGCTGGACACATAGCCTTCAACCGGGCCGGATTCTTTCATATCCTCTGTCATAATGCAGCCGGCGCCGCCTTTGGCTTCTAAATGTTCACGAGGTCCGATTGCTTTGCAGTCTACAGAAGCATAGGTCAGATAATCGTCATCCACAATTGCAGATGTATGGTTAGGGCCTAATGGAGCCAGTCCGCCTACAATGTGCAGATTAGGACTGTCAATTCTTGCCGGCCAGCAGCAGGGCCATGTCCAAACCAATGCTTTTTTCCCAGCTTTAACTGCGGTTTCCCAAACCTGCTCTGCCGTAATTTTGGATGTATCAAAAGCGTATACCAAACGATCTAATTCGGTTGGATGGGAATTCCAGTAACAGGTTACACCATGGGTGTTTGGATATGCGCCGGTAGCCAAAGTGGTCCACATTGGCGGGGTAATGGTTGGCACGCCGCCCAATAATACTAAGTCATGACGAGCGCCGCCCTGTTTGATTAATTTTTCAATGTTTGGCAAGCGGCCTTCATCTACCAACCGTCTTGTCATTTTAGGATCCATACCATCAATACCTAACACAATTACTTTGTTGTCTGGCATATTTCATCTTCTCCTTCCAAAATACAAAATATTTATAGAAATTTTAATTTTACACTACCGTCATTCCATCTCCTAAGCCATATAATAAGCAAACAAAATGTCACATAACGGAATCATGGCAATCACGATAATCACTGTTACAATATAATACAACCAACCTAACAAATACGCATTTTTGGTTGAAACATCAGAATGTCCGTACAACAGACCGGCCTGCATAGATGCTGCCGGTGTACCAAAAGAACAGCACAACGCTGCATAAAGAACAAAGAAGAATGTAATTGGATTCCCACCCATAGCGATATAAATAGGTGCCAACACCGGTGTAAACAATGCTGCTACAACCAAATTGTGCAGCACCTGCGTCAAAAGTCCCATTACAATTGCTACAACAATCAGGAAAACCATCGGACTCATGTCGGAGAAAATTGGTGCGCAGGCTGCACTGACAGTAGCCATAATACCAACTTCTTCCGATTCCATAGCGGTAGCCAACGGAATAGTGACCATAAACAATAAAATCGGTCCCCAGGCTACACCTTTGGAAAAACATTCTTCCATGGAGCACATATCATTGCCATCTTCATCTTTCCAGATAGAAAATACCACTACATAGAGAATGGTCATACCAACCATACCCCAAGTGCTTAACATAGTCCAAAATCCGCCGTGGAAAACAGACGGCAACAACAACGCTAAGAAATAGAATACCAGCAAAATCAAACCGACTTTCTGCTTCTTATTCAATTTATATTTTGCATATTCTGCACGCATTTCTTCTGTTAAATAAAATTTGGATGCATCTGGTTTAAATACAACTTTTACAATGAGAATCACTGCCAGCATAGAAAGCATGGTGTATAATTCCCCTGCAACCAGGAATGGCAAACCTTCAACCACAACACCGGTTGCAGCTGTCAAAAATCCGCCATACATGATTACACCGCCATAGAATGGAACCATTTGACCACCACTAAAACCGCCAAACAATACCAGGGCATAAACCATGCTAACTACCAAGTTACCTTTTTCTACACCATTTTTATCAGCAATGGTTTTTGTTACACCCCACATCAGAAAAATGGCTGCAAACATTCCGCCTAACATACCCAACAAACAGGTAACAAGAACAATAGCTGTTACAAATAACCATGGGCGGTTTACAAAAACTTTTTTACTCATAGCCCAGTAAGCAACCGCTTCTGTTACACCAATTTTTCCTAAACTATAGGCAAGTACATAAGACATGATAACCATTGTAGTGGTTGGGTTGGAAAAACCAGCCACAAATGCCATCAACGGATTGGTAACACCAGTCAATGATAATGTAAAAAAGCCCAGCACACTTGGCCATAAAATACCAACAAAGACCCAGCCATATAACAGGCCTAAAAAAACGCCAAATACTTTCATTCCTAAAGGCGTAATCTGTCCAAACGTTGGTAAAAAGCTTCCACAAAGCATTAAAGTAATCATAATGGCTACATGAATGTAACTGACCACATTCTTATTGTTTTTCATACTTTTCTCCACGAAAAGACACCCCTTTTCATAAAACTTTAATTGGATATTTTTTAATAGTTTGTTATTATGCCAATTAGCAGTAGATTTGGCGCCAATCACTGCCAGAAATACCAGAACTGTTCTGTTCTATAATTAGATTTTATACTATGTACTAATGCATTGCATAGAATCGGTTTATTCATAGAGTTGCTATCAACCAAAAGTTACTATACAATGCACTATAAACTTGCTTTTCCTATCAACCTAACCAAAGTATCCCACCATCTGCTATACCATATCCATTATGAAAAAAGGGCAAATAAAAAAAGCAACCACCCAATTGGATGATTGCTTTTAGTCAGTGTTTCAGTTTTGTAATAGATACTGCGTTTATTTCAGCTTTCCATCGTTTAAATATATTGCTTCTCCTTTATTCTAATTTTTCTTGATATTTTTATTTATATATTTATCAGTATTTTTATCAGTATTTATTGACTGATTATATAAAATTGCATATACTAAACTTATAAGGAGGTGGCTCTTATGACTTCTGTTATGAGCGCAATTCAAAATACAATTTCCATTTCTCTTTTTAACCGCGGTTTAGCTGGTAAAATTTTTGAAGAGGTAAAGAAAAGTGGCGCTAAAGTCGTTATGAAAAATAATACTGCTGAATGTGTTCTGCTTTCTCCAGAAGAATATGTAAAACTAATGAACGAAGTAAACGATGCCCGGCTTCTTGCAATGGCTACAGAACGGATATCTAATTTCGATACATCCACTCTAATCTCTCAGGAAGCAGTAGATCATGAATTTGGTTTTTCTGCAGAGGATATTGCAAACACTGACGAGGTGGAATTTGAATGACATGGAAAATTGACTACCTGCCAGAAGCTGTAAAAGATTTACGTAACCTTGCCGGAAATCAGCGATTACTTGTTCGCAAAGCAATTGATAAGATTTCCACCAATCCACTTTCTTCGGAAGAAGGCGGATACGGAAAACCTCTTGGCAACAAAGGCGGTAATAATTTAACAGGCTTTTACAAAATCAAACTTCGCGGTGCCGGTCTTCGTATTGTTTATAAACTGGTTCGCCAAGAGGATCAAATGTTAATTATCATTATTGGAGCCAGAGAAGACGATGAAGTCTACCAACTTGCCGCCAGACGCATAGAAAATCACAATCTTTAAAATAAATTTGAAATCCTGAAATCCCTGTCTGATACGGCCAGGGATTTTTGTATAACAACCGCAGCTTAGGGCAAACAAAAAGCAACCACCCAATTGGATGATTGCTTTAAATTAGTGGCGGCACAGGGACTTGAACCCCGGACACTACGGGTATGAACCGTATGCTCTAGCCAGCTGAGCTATGCCGCCGTATGAAGTTCAAAGCTTGTAACCAGAATCGAACTGGTGACCTTTACCTTACCAAGGTAACGCTCTACCGACTGAGCTATACAAGCACATGGTTGCGGGAGAAGGACTCGAACCTCCGGCCTTCGGGTTATGAGCCCGACGAGCTACCAACTGCTCCATCCCGCGACGGAAAAAGTGGAGGGAGAAGGATTCGAACCTTCGAAGGCGGAGCCAACGGATTTACAGTCCGTCCCCTTTGGCCGCTCGGGAACCCCTCCAGATTTGTTGCCAACACATGTTATTATATATACAACCCTCATAGTTGTCAACTGTTTTTTTGAATTTTTTTTAATTATTTTCCGCTTTCTTCTCTTTTTTCTAAATACTGCTCTAATTTTCTTTTTACACGCTGCAAAGCATTGTCCACTGACTTTACATGACGGTTCAGATCCTGAGCAATTTCTACATAAGATTTTCCTTCCAGATACAGATTGACTACCTGCTGCTCCAGAGGACTTAAAATACGGTGCATAGTGCTTTCTATATCCATCAGGTTTTCCTGATTAATAAATAAATCTTCCGGATTTCCGGACTTTCCCGTTGTTGGCACGACTTCTGCCAAAGTGCGCTCGGAATCTTCATCAAAAACTGGTTTGTTTAATGAAACGTAAGAATTTAATGGAATATGTTTTTGTCTTGTTGCTGTCTTTATGGCGGTAATAATCTGCCTTGTCACACAAATTTCTGCAAAAGCACGGAAAGATGCCTGCCTGTCCCCGCGATAATCGCGAATCGCTTTATACTGACAGAAGC
>USPE01000009.1 GCA_900556545.1 uncultured Peptococcaceae bacterium
CCGCCGCTGATGCCGATAACCGCTGTTTTTGACCAGGAATGCACCAGTCGTTTTTTCAGCCCTTGCGCCTGAATGGATAAGATTAACTCGCAGCGTTCGGCGCGGTGGCTTTGGTCGGCGGGCACAAATGGCAGCGCATCGATTTTTCGTGTCAGCGGGCAGCTGGTCTGCGCAGTAAAGGTGCAGTGATAATAGCCCCGCTCTGCTTGATTTAGTGGAAAGGTATTCATTCTGCGCCGTTCCTGGTTCAGTTTCTGCACATCAATTTCGCTGATGGTCAGTCCGGTGTCAAATAACTGACTTTCTGCTAATACAACGCCATTTTCCGCAATCAGATTATGTCCGGCAAAAACTACATCGGTGGTGGATTCTCCGTAACCGGCGTTGGCGTAAACATAGCCGCATAACAGGCGGGCAGATTGTCCTGTTACCAGCTGGCGGCGGTAGTCTGCTTTGCCGATTAATTCGTTGCTGGCCGATAAATTGCAGATAACAGTGGCGCCGGCCATAGCATGATGGGTGGAAGGCGGCAGCGGCGCCCACAAATCTTCGCAGATTTCTACCGCAAAGGTAAAGTCAGGCAGCTGTTGGCACTGAAATAACTGTTTGCTGCCGAACAGGGTACTGTCCTGCCCGATTGGACGGAGCGCATCGCTGTAAATGGTGGCATCGGCAGGGGCTGTGTTGAAATGCCGCTGTTCGTAAAATTCGCCATAGGTAGGCAAAGAGGATTTGGGTACAATGCCCAGTACTTCGCCCTGCTGCAATACAACGGCGCAATTATATAGTTTACCCCCGTGGGTAACAGGTGCGCCCACCACTGCCGCCGACTGCAGCTGGCGGCTGGCTTCTATCAGCTTTTGCAGACCGTTCATACAGCCCTGCAGCAATACCGGCTGCAAAAATAAATCTCCGCAGGTGTAGCCTGTCAATACTAGTTCCGGAAACACCACAAGATGACAGCCTTTTTCCTCGGCCTGCTGCCACAATGCCAGAACCGCATCGGTATTGTATGCGCAGTCCGCCACCTTGATTTCAGGTGTTGCAGCGGCAACCTTTACAAATCCGTATTCCAATATAAAAACCTCCCAAACAGGCTGCTGTTTCAAAGGAGCGCAGCCCTAAATGATTTCGTTAACGGTATGAAACTGTTTTTATTGTACTCCAATCATTACAAAGAAACAAGAATTTCTTCGATGGCATATAAGGGCAGATTCAGCAGCCATTCCTCTTTGCGGTAGTCGGACATGGAAGTACGGATGGCAATTTCCGGCTGAAATTTGTCATGATAGCTGCGCAGACTTTTTGCACGCAGATTTTCTTCTGCCTTCACTTCGACTGGAATGATGGTTTGGCCAGTATCAATTACAAAATCAATTTCGCAGGAACCGCGGTCATTGGTGTAGTAATAGGTGTTTAACTGGGGGATTGTGGCTAGTTGCTGCATGACAAACTGTTCTGTAAGCGCTCCCTTAAATTCCACAAATAAATCGTTGCCATCCAGAAGTGTCTGCTGCCGCAAACCTGTCATACAGCCAAGCAAGCCAACGTCGACAATAAATAGTTTAAATGCTTTCAGATCTTCATAGGCTTTTAATGGCAGCTTTGGTGTGTTTATACGGCTGATCTTATGCACAAGCCCGCAGTCGGAAAGCCACATAATGGCTGCTTCGTAGTCTTTGGCTCTGCCGCCTTCTCTGACAAGCCCATACAGAAATTTTTTATTTTCTTTGGCCAATTGAGAAGGAATGCTGTTCCACAACATACGGATTCGCGGCACAATTTCATTGGGTGCATGTTTGGAAAAGTCCTGCTCATATGCGGCAAGAATTCGTTGCTGGATATGGCGTACCTGATTGAAATCGTTATTTTCGGAGAAATGCAGCACAGCTTCCGGCATTCCGCCAACAAAGTAATACAATTTTAGAGCATCTATATAGATATGTTTAAATGCAGTGATCATGGAAAAATCGTTGCTGTCCAGTAGTTGTACAAAACGTTCTTTTCCTGTAGCCATTAAAAATTCGCGGAACGATAGGGGATAGAGCTTTAGAAAATCTACTTTTCCAACAGGAAAGGATGTTCCGCTGTGCAGTGCCAGACCTAATAAGGAACCTGCGCAAATGATATGATATTGTGGTGCATCTTCGCAAAAATATTTCAGACTGGACAATGCTTTTGGTACTTCCTGCACTTCGTCAAAAATCAATAATGTAGTGTTTGGGTCGATTTTTCGACCGGCATATAGTTCCAGTCCTAAGATCAAGCGCTCTGTATTGAGATCCATGGAGAATAACTCTGCCATACGAGAATTAGAATCAAAGTTAATGTACACAGTATCTTTATACGCCTTTTGGCCGAATTCTTTCATCAGCCAGGTTTTGCCTACCTGACGGGCACCTTCGATAATAAGTGGTTTGCGGTATTTGTTTTCTTTCCATTGGTAAAGTGTTTCCATTGCAAATCTGTACATAAACATTCCTCCTTACCCAAGTTAGTCATAGTATAACGCAATATAACAAAAAATACAACGAACTATTGTTTAAATCATACATTTTTTACAATGAAAAATAGTTTAATAACGCATTTTTTACCATGAATATAATAGTATTGATTGAACAGTACCGTTAAAATATATGAAAACCGTCAGGAGAACATAAGAAATCCATTGCAGAAATGGATTGATTCTTGCAAATTTTTCGGGGAGTTGTTATAGTGAAGACAGAAATTTCATTGCAGGAGGCGCTTTTATGAGATATTATGCAGAGTTGCCCACAATGGCAGGTTTGCTGCGTATTGTGGAGGAAAACGATGCCATTGTACAGATTCAGTTTGAACAGGAGCAAAAAACAGTAGGTGATGCTGTATTGCAGGATACGCCGTTGCTTTTGGAGGCCAAACGGCAGCTGGAAGAATATTTTGCCGGATTGCGGGCCAGTTTTTCGCTGCCTTTGAATCCCCGGGGTACAGCTTTTCAAAAAAAGGTGTGGCAGCAGCTGGAAGCCATTCCGTATGGTCAAACCCGCACCTATGGCCAGATTGCAGCAGCCGTTGGACAACCCACAGCCAGCAGAGCAGTAGGCGGCGCCAACCATAACAACCCCATTGCCATTGTGATTCCCTGTCACCGTGTCATCGGCGCCAATGGTAAACTGACCGGATATGCCGGCGGCTTGGATATTAAGGAAAAGCTGCTGCGGTTGGAAGGAGTAGAAGTGTAAGCGGATAGGAGAATTGTGCAGCACCAAAAAATCCCGAGCAGATGATTGCCAAAAAGCAACAATCCGTTCGGGATTTTCTAATTCTTCAACCACCGGATGCAACATTGTCCAACTGCTTTTGCAGCTGCTGTTTATTGCCGAAGGCGATGATGGGAATGCAGCTTAAAATCAGCAGGAAGCCGACAAAGTCCAAGCCGGTCAGCGGTACGTTTAAAAACAGCACCGAGATGATCATAGAGGCCACCGGTTCTACCGAGGACAGAATACTGCCGGTAACGCTGCCCACAATGCTGACACCGGCCTGATAAAAGCAAAATGAGCAGACTGTACCGGGAATGATGACCATTGCCATATGCAGATAAAGCGCAGGATTTACAATTACAGAAATATTCCACGGGCGGAACAAAAGCAGCAAGGCAATGCCGCCAATCAGCATACCCCAGCCGATGATGACCAACAGATCAAAGCTGCGCAGCAGTCGGCGGGGCTGCATGGTGTAAACTACAAAAGAAGCGGCGCTGACCAGTCCCCAGAACAACGCCAGCGGATTGATTACCAGCGCACCCAGGTTTAGATGGGTGGTGCAGGTGAAGGCGCCGGCGATGACCAATAAGACCGAGATGGTTTCATAAACCCGGGGCAGCCGTTTTTCGGTGATGACTGTGTACAACAAAATCATAACCGGAGACATATAGGCCAAAACGGTAGCCAAGGCCACGTTGGAATACTGAATAGATGTGTAGTAGGCGTACTGGCACAGGGCTGAGCCTAATAAGCCAAAGAGCAGCAGATCAGCAATATTTCGTTTATCCTGCCAAACGGTAAAAATATTTTGCCGACGAACCAGAGAAAAGAGCAGCAGCAAGATGCCTGCCATAGTCAGCCGGATGGGCACCAGCCAGTTGGATGTCATTTGGTTGTGCTGAAACAGATATTGACCGCAGGAGCCGCCGACGGCCCAAAAAATGCCGCCGCTGATGGCCAGCACATAGCCCATTGTCATTGATTTTTGCAAACCGTTCAAGATGAAGACCTCTTTCCTTGCAGCCACGCAGGCTGATACTTATGTTGATACCAATCTATGATTTTATAAGCAGTCCAGCCGCTGGCAATACCTAAAATCATACCGGCCAGGATGTCGCTGGGGAAATGCACGTACAGATACAGCCGAGAGAAGGCGATGGTTGCTGCCAGTAAGAAAGCTGCAATCCCTTCTTTTCTGTGATGAAGGAACAGTGCAGTGGCTGCCGCAAAGGAGGCAAAGGTATGCCCGGACGGAAAAGAAAAATCGTCCAGCGGCGGAATCAGCAGCACCATGTCAGGAAAATAGCTGTAAGGTCTGGCGCGGGCAATCAGTGGTTTTAAAGTGACATTGCCGATAAGCAGGCAAAAAATCAACGCCAGCGCCATAGTCAGTCCCGCTTTGCGATAGCGGGGAAGCAGCAGCAGAATAGCAGACAGAATAATCCAACCTATACCTGCATTCCCAAATGAGGATATCACAGGCAGGATGGCATCCAATAAGTCTGTATGCAGCGTGGCAATGAAATCAAGAATGGCGAATTCAAAGTCCATAGAAAAACTCCTTTGTTTTACAAGAATATTGTCCAATCGTCAATCCAATATTATAGCAGGTCTTGGGGTAAAATCAAGCCATACCGCCCGCTGGACAGTATGGCTACAGATGATGATATCACTGTTATGATGGCTGCTCTGTCAGTTGATACCAGAGCCGATAGTAGATGCCCTGCTGCTGTAGCAGTTCTTCGTGACTGCCTGCTTCGGCAATGCCGTCAGAGTCCAGCACCAGAATCCGATCGTAATTTTTTATGGTGGTCAGACGATGGGCAATAGTCAGCGTGGTACGGCCGTGGGCCAGTGCTTCCAGGCTTTGACTTACCATAATTTCGCTTTCGTTGTCCAAAGCGCTGGTGGCTTCGTCTAAAATCAAAATCGGCGGATTCTTTAAAAAGATGCGGGCGATGGCGATGCGCTGTTTTTGTCCGCCGGATAGCTTTACGCCCCGTTCTCCCACATAGGTATGGTATCCCTGGGGCAGCGCTTGGATAAATTGAGCGGCTCCGGCGCGGGCAGCAGCCTGTTGAATTTCCGCTTCTGATGCGTTCGGTTTTCCGTAGGCGATGTTTTCCGCAACGGTGCCGCTGAATAGGTAGACATCCTGCTGCACAATGCCGATGGCGTTGCGCAGGCTTTGCAGCGTGACTGTGCGAATATCCTGCCCGTCGATATAGATGGCGCCTTCGGTTACATCATAAAAACGGGGGATCAGGTTGCACAGGGTTGTTTTGCCGCCGCCGGAAGGGCCTACCAGAGCCAGTCTTTCTCCCGGTGCAATGGATAAATGGATATTGTGCAGCACGTGATTGTGGTCGTCGGGATATTCAAAGCTGACATTCTGAAACTGGATAGCTCCCTGCTTTACCTGCAGCGGAACAGCATTCGGCGCATCGGTAATATCCACCGGCGTATCCATGATTTCAAAAAATCGTTCAATGCCGGTCATACCGCGCTGGAACTGCTCTGCAAATTCTACAATACGGCGGATGGTGGCAATCAATGTGGATACATACAGTACATAGGCTACCAAAACCGCCCAAATTGGCTACCAAATCGCCGGGGGTGATGGCCTGGTATATTACAAACAGTCCGCCAGCCAGAATGACCAGCAAATACATAAGGCCGTCAAACAGTCGTGTGGATGCTTGAAACAGCGCCATATAATGATAGGACTGCTTTTTGATTTGTTTAAACTGTTGGTTTCCCTGAGCAAATTTTTCCGTTTCCATTTTTTCTGCGCCAAAGGCTTTGATTACCCGCTCACCCAATAGGCTGTCTTCAATTTGGGCGTTCAGTTCCCCAATCTGGATGCGCTGCTGACGAAAAGCTGCCCGCAGACGGGTGTTCAATATGGTAGAAACTACGATCATCAAAGGTACGCACAGAAAAATCAATACGGTCAGTGGTATATTATAGGTGCAGAGAATAGCAAAGCTGACCAGAATTTTTAATGTGGCGATAAAGAATTCCTCCGGGCAATGATGGGAAAACTCTGTCACCTCAAATAAATCATTGGTGATGCGGCCCATGATCTGTCCGATTTTGGTATTGGAATAGTAGGCGTGGCTCAATCGCTGCAGATGGTTGAAAGCATCGCGGCGCATGTCGGTTTCAATGTAAACACCCATGACATGACCCATGTCGGCCATATAATATTGGGCAGCGGCGTCAATAAGCCGCAGAACCAGATAAAGAAAGGTTAATTTTAAAATCAGTCCCACTGTCAAAGCAGCCAGATCCTGCATGGCGGTGTTGGTGATGGTGCGCAGAATCAAAGGCAGCACCAGATCGCACAGACAGGTGAGCGCTGCGCAGAATAAATCCAGCGCCATTGTTTTGCGGTATTTTTTTTGATAAGGCCAGAATCGGCGTATTAGCTGCAGATTGGAATATTGAGGCTGTGCCGATTGTTCCATTTATATCGCGTCCTTTCTGGAAAAATTGAAACGATAAAATTGCAAGCGAGATGGAAACACAGCATTTTTCAAAAAATATGAAACGACTGTGTTTGTTCCCGCTATCATGCAGTGCGCTTTGCACAGCTGCAAAAACACCCTCCAGGCGAAAGCCGGAGGGTGCATAGCTGCAAAAGTGCAATAGATTACCGTTCTGTGACATTCATATTATTATTTTTAACTACAACATCGTGGGAGCCGCCTTCTACAATGCTGGTAGCGGATACCAGTGTCAGACGGGCATTCTGCTGTAATTGCGGAATGGTCAGCGCGCCGCAGTTGCACATAGTGGAGCGCACTTTGGCCAGTGTCACGCCTACATTGTCTTTTAAAGTACCGGCATATGGCACGTAGGAGTCAACGCCTTCTTCAAAGGACAATTTGCCTGCGCCGCCCAAATCATATCGCTGCCAGTTGCGGGCGCGGTTGGAGCCTTCACCCCAGTATTCTTTCATGTAGTTGCCGTTGATGATTACCTTGTTGGTTGGGCTTTCTTCAAAACGGGAGAAGTAACGGCCCAGCATTACAAAGTCTGCGCCCATAGCCAGAGCCAGTGTAATGTGATAGTCGTGTACGATACCGCCGTCGGAACAGATTGGGATATAAATACCGGTGGTCTGATAATATTCATCACGGGCTTTGGCAACTTCAATGACAGAAGTAGCCTGACCGCGGCCGATCCCTTTGGTTTCTCTGGTGATACAGATAGAACCGCCGCCGATACCAACTTTGATAAAGTCAGCGCCGGCCTGGGCTAAGAATAAAAAGCCCTCTTTGTCTACCACGTTACCGGCACCAATTTTTACAGTGTCGCCGTATTTTTCCCGTACCCATTGGATGGTACGGCTCTGCCATTCGGAAAAGCCTTCAGAGGAGTCGATGCACAGCACATCGGCGCCGGCTTCTACCAGAGCAGGAATCCGTTCTTCGTAGTCACGGGTGTTTACACCGGCGCCTACAATATAACTTTTGTTGTCATCTAATAATTCCAATGGATTTTCTTTGCGGGAATCATAGTCCTTGCGGAATACGATATACAATAAGTTCTGATTTTCGTCTACCAGCGGCAGAGAGTTCAATTTGTGATCCCAGATAATATCGTTCGCTTCTTTCAGTGTAGTGTTCTGATCGCCGCAGATTAAACGTTCAAATGGAGTCATAAATTCAGATACTTTTGTGTCTAAAGACATCCGACTTACCCGATAATCACGGCTGGTTACGATACCCAATAATTTTCCGTTGCCGGTACCGTCAGCGGTGACAGCCATGGTGGAATGGCCGGTCTGTTTTTTCAGTTCCAGTACATCTGCTAAAGTAGAATCCGGTTTGATGTTGGAATCACTGGTTACAAAGCCAGCTTTGTAGTTTTTTACGCGGCTGACCATAGCAGCTTCGTTTTCAATGGACTGAGAGCCATAAATGAAGGATACGCCGCCTTCTTTTGCCAGAGCGATTGCCATGTTGTCATCGGATACGGACTGCATAATAGCGGATACCATAGGGATATTCATAGAAATTGCTGGTTCTTCCCCTTTTTTAAATTTCACCAGAGGGGTTTTCAGGGAAACACGGGAAGGAACACATTCGGAAGAAGAATAACCTGGTACAAGCAGGTATTCACCAAAGGTATGGGATGGTTCGGTAAAGTAGTATGCCACAATCAAATCTCCTTTTCTTGTTTATTTTTCGGTTTGTAATTCATTTATTATATCGCTAAATATTTTAGTATGCAATGAAAAAATATGAATTTATTGCAGAATTAAAAAATTTTCGTAGTTTTAGGCAGGATTCAAATGCTACTGTTTTATTTTTGGGCATCAAGATGTAAAAATTGACGAATGTGCGCAATAAAATCAATGACAATTGATGATCGCAGTGTTTCTTGATGGGCCAATATACCAGCTGTTACTTTGACATCATCTCTGAGTGGAATGGCTATATAGCGCTCTGCTAATTTTTCGGAAAAAAATGAATCGAAGATAAGCGATACGCAGCTACCAGAATCCAGTTGTTTATAGAATGTGTTAATGTTGCCAATTGTATACTTGATATTGGCAGTGCCTGCGCTGGCTAATAGTGCAGGTATCACACTGGTTTGTGCGTCATAGATCAGCAAGTCTTGTTTTAGAAGGCTTTTCAGAGAAGTGCTTTTGTGCCGTGAAATGAACGAATTAGATGGTGATCCGATCACTAGGAAATTACCTTGATACAATGGCTCAAAATGAAATTCTTCTGGAATAGTTGGATTGAGTGCAGTTTTTTCTGGAAATAACAAAACAAAAGCGATACTTTTCTGGTGCTTCTGTAGTAATTGAATCATAGAAGCTGTGGCGTGTTCTTCTAAATTGAAAGAAACGTTTGGATATTGTTGGCTGAATGATTGAATAATAGAAAATAGTTGTGAGTTCACAGGATTTAATGAATAAATAGTGATATTATCCGTTTGTGTATTTTGATGAAAATGATTTAACAATCGTTTTGTTTTTTCTACCACATCTTTGGCATAGTCTACTACAATTTGTCCTTCTTTGGTAATTTCTACACCTTTATGGCTTCTGTCCAGAATTTTAACGCCGATTTCATCTTCCAAACTGGTAATGCTGCGCGCCAGATGTTGGTTGTTGATATGTAGAGATTTGCTGGCTTTATTAAAAGAATTACATTCAATGATTTCTAATAGATATTGTAGATGCTCTATTTTCATAAATTTTTCCTCTCAAATAGAAATGTAAATACAATAAAGAATATCTTATTGTACCATAATAAACTGAGTTTAGACAGATAGGTTTATTTAAAAGTGTAATAACATTTCAAAATACGTACAAGTTTTGATATATAGGAAAAATAAAATTTATAAGTATAATAAGATTCATAAAGCAGATAACGTAATATGTTGAAAAAAATAGGAGGACTTTAAAATGAAGCGAGAAGCGTTAACAGAAAAAGTTGTTGTAGTTGGTGTAGATGGATTGGATCCTAAATTTGCAAAAAGATGTATCAAAAAAGGCAAGATGCCGAATTTAGAGAAATTCATTGAAAAAGGAGCTTGCCGTGACGATTTGGTGTTATTAGGCAGTATGCCGACTGTAACGCCGCCAATGTGGACAACGTTAGCAACCGGGGCAAATGCAAGCACCCATGGCATCACCCATTTTTTTGCCCAAAATCCAGATGAAATTGATTCGGTATTATATGCATTGGATTCCAGAAAATGCAAAGCAGAGCAATTATGGAATGTATTTGCCGAAGCTGGTAAAAAAACAATGGTATGGCATTGGCCAGGTTCCAGCTGGCCTCCAACCTCTGATAATCCTAATTTAGCAGTTGTGGATGTTACCCACCCTGCCTCTGTAAACGGCGGTGTTGCCACTGTTGGATATGCTGAATTTCTGGAAGCCAGCGAAGCAATCGAACAATTAACATATGAAGCCAGCAAAGATAAAATTGCTGCTGGCGTGGGCTGCATTATTGATGATGTGGAGGATATGATTCAGACAGATGATAATGACGGGGAAGAAGAGCTTGATTTCCGTGACAGTATTGTCAATGCCGGTACAAGCAAAGGCATTAAAAATATTGTTCTGACAGAAAATGATACAGAAGTAAATGTGTTGGTAAATCTGCCATTTGATAAAGTGTTATCTCCTATTAAGCCAGCAAAAGGCTGGTTTCATGCACCGGAAAACGCCAAAGAATTCTATCTGATGTTTTCCAAAGGGCTGGAACGCCGTCCGGCATTGTTATTGCAAAATGCTGAAGGAATATATGATACAGTTTGCCTGTATTACTCTAAAAAAGATGCAGAACCTTATGCAACAATTGTAGGTGAAAGTATTGTTTATAATGTAAGAGAAAACGTAAAAAATGCTGATGGCGGCACGATGGATTGTGTGCGTCATTATCAGGTAACAGAGATTGCTGATGACGGCAGCTCTGTAAAAATGTTCATTAATGCACCAATGGATACCAGTCATGATGAATTGTTTCATCCAAGAGCGCTGTATCAAGATGTTATAGAACATGTTGGTCATGTGCCGGCAAGACCTGTTGTCAATGGTGTAAGCCCGCAGGTTGTGGAACACACAATGATTCCTATCTGGGAACATTATTGCCAGTGGCAGGCAGATGCTCTGACCTATTTTATGAAAGAAGATAAGTTTGATGTAATTTTTTCTCACTTGCACAATGTTGACGGGATGGGGCATATGTTCTGGCACTATGGAAAAAATCAGGAATATTGGGGAAATGACGAAGCACAGTATCAGGATTTGATGGAGCAGGTTTATGTACAAACTGACAATTATATTGGTAGATTTTTGCCATATATTGAAGAAGGTTGGACTGTAATCATTACCTCTGACCATGGTTTAATTGTAACAGAGCATCATGAAAATATTTTAAGCGAGGTAAGCAGTGTCAGTGTTCCAGTTATGCGGGAATTAGGCTATACAGTTATGAAAAAAGATGCCAACGGCAATGATACCAAAGAAGTAGATTACAGCAAAACAAGAGCAGTTGCCAGTCGCAGCCAGTATATTTATTTAAACTTAAAAGGCCGGTATCCATATGGGATTGTAGACCCTGCCGATCAATACGAACTGGAAGATCAGATTATTTCTGACCTGTATAACTATCGTGATAAGAAAACCGGCAAACGGGTGGTATCTATGGCGTTGAGAAACAAGGATGCTCTGGTATTAGGTATGGGCGGCCCTGAATGTGGTGATATTATCTTTTTCATGGAAGAAGGCTACAATATTATTCACGCAGATTCCTTGTCTACACAAAATGGTTATGCGGATACATCAGTATCTCCAATTTTTGTAGCAGCAGGTCCTGGTATTAAAGCAGGATTTAAAACAAATCGTGTGATCAAACAGATCGATGTGGCTCCAACCATTGCGGTATTGGGTGGAGTAAGAATGCCGCATGAATGTGAAGGAGCACCTGCTTATCAAATTTTAAGTGAAGAATTTTAATAACCAAAATATTGATAAATCCAGTGCAGAGGTTGTGAAAAGAGTTTTACAACTTCTGTAAATTGTGAATAGTTTATAAAAATTTGTATCCACAAAAAAATTTTAATGATAAGTACAATTAATAAATAGACTTGTTTTACAAACACATTGAAATCATGTAATCTCTAAATCACAGAAATAAACATAAAAAATAACGAGGAGAGATTTTAATGGAACGTAAAGTATTTGTTATGGGTATTGATGGGTTAGACGCACGTCTTACCAAACAGTATTTAGATGAAGGCATCATGCCGAACTTGAAAAAGTTTTTGGAAAGAGGTTCCGCCAGAGCAGATGTGCAGATGATTGGCGGACATCCAACGGTAACACCTCCAATGTGGACAACATTGGGTACAGGGGCTTCTCCTTATGTACATGGTGTAAATGACTTTTACAAAGCAGGTCCGGTAGTTGGTCAGGTTGAGTATAACTTTGACTCCAGAAACTGCAAAGCAGAACCACTGTGGAATGTAACTGCAGAAGCCGGTCTGAAAACATTAGTATGGCATTGGCCTGGTTCTTCTTGGCCTCCAACCTCTGACAATGAAAATCTGTATGTTGTCGATGGTACTCAGCCAGAAGGTGTAAACTGTGGGAATGCAGAAGTAGATCCAGAAAAATTGCTGATTGCCAGCTCTGAAACACCAGAAGTAAAATACAGAGTGAAGGCTGCATCCGATACGGAAGTGCCTTGCTATATCAGTGGTATGGATTTTGATGAGGAAGGCAAATATAATGCTTTGGATACTGTTTATCATAATAGTGGGAAAGAACGGGTACAGATGGCAGAATTGCCTGACTTATCTGAAGTGCCGTTTGATATTGCCTACTCTCCAATTAAGGTGGCAGAGGGCTGGAGCAAAGAAGTAGGGTCTGCAAAAGAAATGACCATGTTGGCTTCCGGCGGATTGGTAAGACGTCCTTGTCTGATTGTCGCTAATAAAGACGGTGTATATGACACCGTGGAAATTTATAAAAATAAAAAAGCAGAAGAACCAATTGCTGTGCTGAAAAATGGTGAGTATTTTAAAGATTATGTAGATGAAGTTATTACTGGTGATGAAGGCACAAAAGTGATGAGTAACCGCAATATGCGTATCTTAGAAATGCATCCGGATGGTAATTATGTGAAGATGTGGATTTCTTTTGCCATGGATATTGCCAATGATGTATTATGGCATCCAAAGAATCTGCACAAAGAAATCATTGAGCATGTTGGATATCCACAGCCAATTTGTTTAGCCGGCGGTCACGATGAACAGCTAATTGCCGATTGTATGCGGGCTACTTGGGATGTATCTGGAGACTGGAACTCTGATGCTATTAAGTATCTGGCAAGAAATCACGGTTTTAAAATGATTTTTTCTCATTTCCATAATGTTGACTTACAGGGTCACATGTTAGTAGCCTTCTTAAAAAATGGCAGCAAACTGCCGGCTGAAACAGTACAGCGTTTATTTAAAGAAGTATATATTCAGACAGACCGTTACATTGGTCAATATTTAGAATTGTTGGATGAAGGCTGGGATATTATAATTGTATCCGACCATGGACAGGTTTGTCCAGAACATCACATTTCTCCGCTGATGGCAGCCAGTGCTATTGATGGCCGTAAATTTGTAGAATGGGGTTATACTGTTCTCAAAAAAGATGAAAACGGTAACAATCTGCCAGAAGTAGACTGGGCAAAAACAAAAGCGGTTCTTTGGCTGACCGGTGAGGTGTGGATTAACCTAAAAGGTCGTGATTTTCACGATGGTGTTGAAGGTATTGTTGATCCAGCAGACCAATATGAGCTGGAAGAACAGATTATGACAGATTTGTACAAACAGGTTTCTGATGTAACAGGTCATCGTGTGGTATCTTTGGCGTTGCGTAACAGAGAAGCTGTACTGTTAGGTATGGGCGGTCCAAATGTTGGTGATATCATTTTTTACAATGCAGAAGGATATACTTTTGACCATTGTGATGAATTATCCACCACATATGGTGCTTGCGGCACATCTGTCATGTCTGTTTTTGCAGCGGCAGGTCCTGGCATAAAAGAAAACTATGCTACAGAACGTGTGATTAAACATGTTGACGTTGTACCAACGATTGCCACCTTACTTGGCGTGAGAATGCCGAACGAGTGTGAAGGCGCACCTGTTTATCAGATTTTTGAGTAATAAATAATGTTGATTCAAAGGGTTAATGTGATAGATATAGTTCATTAGCCCTTTGAACAAAATGTTGAAATATAAACTTATGATACGAGGAGGACTAAAATGGGCACAGTAGTTCAAGAAAAACGCAGTTATAAACCATTTATTCATGTAGTAATTATGATGTCTTTAATGTTATTTGTACGCTATATTCCTCCGGTTGGATCAATTACACCATTAGGAATGGCAACCTTAGGTATTTTTGTGGGTATTATTTATGGCTGGAGTACCTTAGGTATGATTTTTCCCAGCTTTATTGGAATTATGGCGTTTGGATTTTTAGAAGGTAATACAGTTCGGGCAGCAGTGAGTACTGCTTTAGGAGACAGGATAACGATTATTATCTTTTTGTTGTTCTTAGTGTCTGCGTTAGTTGAAAAAGCAGGTCTAAGCGATTGGATTGCCCGCTGGTGTATTACCCGTAAATTTGCTGCAGGCAGACCATGGGTGATTGCTATTATGTTTTGCGTTGCGGGTTCTATCATTTCTGCTACTGTTAATTTATTTGCGGCAATCATCTTGATGTGGAATGTTTTCTATAGTTTTTGTGAGCAGGTTGGTTATAAAAAGGGAGACAGATATCCATCATTAGTGCTGATGGCTATTCTATACTGTTGTACCATGTTTGGCGGAGTTCTTCCCTACATGAGTATCTCAATTCTGGTTGTTGGTCAATTAGAAAAATTCACAGGGTTGGGAATTAACTATTTTCAATTTACAGTAACAATGCTTGTATTAAGCCTCATCGCTGCTGGAATCTATTTTTTGATTTTAAAATATGTATTTAAACCAGATGTCAGTTGTATCCTAAACAGTAACAGTGATTTCTTTAAACAAGAACTGCCAAAACTGACAGGACATCAAAAATTAGTTTGTGTTTTATTGATTACTTTAATGGTATTTTTATTTTTACCGAGTCTTTTGCCTGCAACAATACCAGGCATTAGTTTCTTAAAAGCTTTGGATATGTCAGGAGTTGCGCTTGTCATTTTGAGTGCATACTATATTTTAATGCTTGGCCGCAAAGATGTGATTCGATTTGGGGAATTGGCAAAAGGAATTTCTTGGGATATGATTTTTATGTTTGCTACAGTAGCGCCGTTATCAGTAGCAATAAATAATCCAGACAGTGGTATTTTAATTTTTGTTAAAGAAAGCATGAGCAGTCTTTTAAATGGTTTAAGTCCAATACTGTTTACAATGGTTTTGTTTATCATTGGTTCTATCATCACACAGTTTGCCAATAATGCGGTTATCGTAATGATTATGAGCCCAATTATGTTTAGTTTGGGTGATGTGGTAGGTGCTAATCCATATGCTTTAACTGTTTTAGCGGCGTATTGTATGAATATCGCATTCGTATTGCCTGCTTCTTCCGGTCCAGCATCTATGGGCTTCAGCAATGATTGGATTGGTAAAAAAACCAGCTATACCCATGGGGCTATCATATTTGTTTTAACGCTATTGGTAACTTTTATTGGCATTCCCATTACCAATTTGGTTTTTTGATAAAAGAATTGTAATATGATATAAATCGCAGAAACAGGCAATTGGCATTGCTTATTTCTGCGATTTTGCATATATCAAGGATTGATAACATTATGCAGGATATTTAGAAATTCCTGAACAAAAGGAAGATCCAAATATTCTTTTTTTATGGCGATGATATAGTATCCGTATATTTTTTGCCGCAGTTGAATTAAATGAATTTGTTGATTGTGATAGTAATCGCTTTTTTTTATGATATTGGTTGTTAAAGCAGCATAGTTGTGTTTGACAACAGTATTCATATAAGTGTGGTAGTTATTTGTATTGATATAGGTTGCGGGCATTTTATCGTTGAATATTTGTGAATACAACGGCAGACTGGGTAATACTTTATTATCAAAGAAAATCCAGGGCCATTCGGAAAGCGCTTTTTTAGGTAAAAACTTATACTTTGAGTAAGGTGAATTTTTACTGACCATGATTGCACCAGAATCTAAGAAAAAGATTTCTTGGTGATAAGATGGGTGGGCAGTCAACAAGTCTGGTGAATATTCTTCTTTGTCAACAATATAAATCAAAATATCGGCATATGTATCATCATTGGGGATGGTGTTTAGGAATCTTTCTTCAACCAGAATATTGACATTTGGATAAAGGATAGAAAATTTTTGAATAATTTCAGATGTTAAAAAGCTTAAGGTGGTTGGGCAAAGGAATTTTAAAGTTCCTGATACAGTATGTTGCTCTCTTTGAGAAAAAGAATTCGTTAGTGAATTCCAGATATCCAACATTTGTTTGACCTGTAGATATACCTTATTTCCTTGTTCTGTAAGTTGGATACCAGATTTGCTACGGATAAATAAAGTTGTATTAAGAATATTTTCTAATTCTTGAATTGCAACGCTAATGGTTTGTTGTGTCACATTACAATGCTTACTGGCTTCAGTTAATGAAGAAGATTGTGCTGCTTCAATAAAATACTCTAATCGTTCTATTTGCATAAAAATCCTCCTAACAGGGGGGTAGAATATATACAGAAGATTATCATAATCATGAGTTGAATTCAAGAGCGTAATTCATGATAGTGTTAGCAGATAAAAATTTTAAGGTAGGAGAATATTGATAAACAAAGTATAAAAGTTCATTTTTAGAAAATTCAAAAGAATATTGTAAAAGCCTGATGTTTTAGGGGACTTATGGTCTTATGTTTGAAAAGCAAAGGGAAGTATCACATTCACGTAACAGTGTGCTGTGTGATACTTCCCTTTTAGTATTTCTTAAAATTACAGATTATTCGCTTTCTAAAATTTTGTTCAGTTCACGGTTGCTGCGGATTTTCTGAATAGCAAAGGAAATGCCCACCAGAACCAGACCGCCGATATCGGTTTGGATACCAGGAATAATCAGCATCAGACCACCGATCAGAGAAATTATGCGGACAATCGGATTCATTTTTGTCAGCAGGTATCCTTCTGTGGCGGCGGCAACGCCGGTCATACCAACTAAAGCACTGATGGTAACATTGATAATAGCTAACGGTTCAGAGCCCAACAGCAGCAGCGATGGGTTGAGTGCAAAAATATACGGAATGATAAAGGCTGCAATGGCCAGTTTGGTAGCTTGTACCCCCGTTTTTAACGGATTGCTTCGGGCAATGGCCGACCCGGCATAAGCTGCCAGTGCAACCGGCGGTGTAATATCAGCCACAATCCCAAAGTAGAAAACAAACATGTGGGCAGGCAGTAAATCAACACCCAATTGCAGTACGATTGGCGCTGTAATAGTAGCCATGATTACGTAGTTGGCAGTGGTAGGAACCCCCATACCCAGTACAATAGAAGCAATCATGGTAAAGAACAGTGCCAGCAGGATATTACCGCCGGACATGGACAGCAGACCGCCGGCCAGCTTTAAGCCGATACCGGTTAAGGTTACAGTACCAACAATCATACCGGCAACAGCGCAGGCAATGGCAACACCGATAATATTGCGGGCGCCGGCTTCCAGTGCGCTCAGGAGTGTCTGTAAATTCATTCTGGTTTCTTTGCGGAACAAGCTAACAACAACAGACAGAATAATGGCCGCCAACGCAGCGCGGGATGGGGTGTAGCCTGTCATCATCATGGTAACCAGTACCACCAGTGGAATGAGCAGATACCAGTAGCCTGCCATCAATTTGAAAAAATTTGGAATTTCTTCAGCAGGCAGACCTTTTAAACCATAGCGTTTTGCTTCTAAATGCACCATAATCATGATGCCGGTAAAATATAAAAATGCAGGAATAATCGCTGCAATGATGATATCAGAATAAGGAATCCCGGTCATTTCCGCCATTAAGAAAGCAGCAGCCCCCATAATCGGCGGCATGATTTGTCCCCCGGTAGAAGCAGCGGCTTCTACTGCAGCAGCAAACTCAGGCCGATAGCCCATCTTTTTCATCATAGGAATGGTAAAGCTGCCGGAACTTACGGTATTGGCAACAGAGCTGCCTGTGATGGTACCCTGCAGTGCGCTGGCGATAACGGCAACCTTAGCAGGACCGCCGGTTGCTTTCCCGGCAATACTGTTGGCAATATCAATAAAGAACTGACCGATACCAGTGCGTTCCAGGAAAGCGCCGAATAAAATGAACAGGAAAATAAAGGTGGAACATACTGCCAATGGCGTACCAATTACCCCTTCTGTGGTAA
>USPE01000010.1 GCA_900556545.1 uncultured Peptococcaceae bacterium
CTTTTCGACTTAAACTTGATCTTCTCTGTCGCACCTGTTGTCAGACATTCTTTTGCATCCCTGATGGACGAGCTTCCACGCAGGATCTCAATGATCAGGTCGATCACATCACACGCCTTGATCAGACCCTCCTGGATTTCTTTTTTATCCTGCTCTTTTTTCAGCAGCGTTTTGTATTTTCTGGTTGCAAGTTCAAACTGGAAATCTACATGATGTTCGATGATACGTTTGAGTCCCAGTACTTCCGGTCTGCCATCGGCTACCGCAAGCATATTGACACCAAAAGTATCCTCCAGTCTGGTCTTTTTATAAAGCATGTTGATCAGGTTGTCCACATCTGCATCACGCTTCACTTCAATTACAATACGGATTCCTTCCTTGGAAGACTGATTGGAAATGTCTACGATGTCACTGGTCTTCTTTGTCTCCACCAGATTGCAGACATCGTTCAGAAATTTACCGATTCCGGCTCCGATCATGGTGTACGGGATTTCGGAAATGACGATCTTCTTCCGTCCACCTTTTATCTCTTCCACATCTACTTTTCCACGAATCTTGATCTTTCCGGTTCCGGTCTCATAAATCTCTGCCAGATCATCTTTATTGACGACGATCCCGCCTGTCGGGAAATCCGGTCCCTTGATGTACTTCATCAACTGTTTTGTAGTGATGTCATTGTTCTTCATGTATGCCTTAACCGCATCCACAATCTCACCCAGGTTATGTGTCGGAATACTGGTTGCCATACCAACTGCGATTCCTTCCGCACCGTTCAGCAGAAGGTTCGGAATCCTTACCGGAAGAACTGCCGGTTCTTTTTCTGTCTCATCAAAATTCGGTACAAAATCAATGATATCTTTGTCCAGATCGGCAAGATATGCCTCCTGTGTGATTTTCGCCAGTCTTGCTTCGGTATAACGCATGGCAGCGGCGGAGTCGCCGTCTACCGAACCAAAGTTCCCCTGCCCGTCCACCAATGGATAGCGAATGTTAAAGTCCTGCGCCAGACGCACCATAGCATCATACACAGAGCTGTCGCCGTGAGGATGATACTTGGCCAGTACGTCCCCAACGATATGGGCCGATTTTTTATGTTTTTTATCCGGTGTCATACCGTTTTTATACATAGAGAATAAAATACGGCGGTGTACCGGTTTTAAGCCGTCGCGCACATCAGGCAGCGCCCGACTGGTGATAACGCTCATGGCATAGTCGATAAAAGCATCCTGCATCTCGTTTTCCATAACGGTAGGCAGAATTTTTCCATGATTAAATTCCAATTCCATTTCGAGCACCTCCTAAATGTCCAGATTTTTTACATATTTGGCATTGCTGGTGATAAAGTTGCGCCGCGGCTCTACTTTATCGCCCATCAGCATATTCAACAGACGGTCAGCCTCTGCTGCATCGTCAATGGTAACCTGCAGCAGGGTTCTGGTTTCGTTGTTCATGGTAGTTTCCCACAACTGTTCTGCATTCATTTCCCCTAAACCTTTGTACCGCTGAATATCAATTTTATCTCTGTCTTTGCCGTTTTCTTCTAAATAACGGTCCAACGCAGCATCGTCATACAGATATTCAATCTGTTTGCCCCGTCTGATACCGTACAGTGGCGGCTGCGCCACATATACATAACCGGCATCAATCAACGGACGCATATAGCGGAACAGGAAGGTCAGCAGCAGAATACGGATGTGAGCGCCGTCGACATCGGCATCGGTCATCAGAATCAGTTTGTGATACCGCGCTTTGTTGATATCAAAGTCATTGCCCACGCCTGTGCCCATGGCAGTAATCATATTACGGATTTCTTCACTGCCCAGCACCCGATCCAAGCGGGCTTTTTCTACGTTTAAGATTTTGCCGCGCAATGGCAGAATAGCCTGATAGTTTCTGTCCCGTCCGCTTTTGGCAGAGCCGCCGGCGGAGTCCCCTTCCACCAGGAACAGTTCGCATTTAGCTGACTCTTTTGAGGAACAATCGGCCAGTTTGCCCGGTAAGGAAGTGCTTTCCAGCACGTTTTTGCGCCGTGTCATTTCTCTGGCCTTGCGGGCAGCTTCTCTGGCGCGGGCAGCGTTTCTGGATTTTTCAATCATTTTTTTCGCAATCGATGGATTTTCTTCCATAAACTGCGCCATATTGGAGCCGGTGATAGTGTCGCAAATACCGCGTACTTCGCTGTTGCCCAGCTTGGTTTTGGTTTGTCCTTCAAACTGAGGCTCCGGCACTTTTACGCTGATAATGGCTGTCATACCTTCGCGGATATCATCGCCGGTCAGATTATCTTCATTATCCTTTAAGATATTATTTTTACGGGCATAACTGTTGATCACACGATTTAAAGCAGTTTTAAACCCTGTTTCATGGGTACCGCCTTCATGGGTGTGAATATTATTGGCAAAGGACAGAATGTTTTCAGTATAGGTATCGGTATACTGCAGAGCGATTTCCACCTGCACACCGTCCCGTTCCCCTTCAAAATAAATCACATCGTTCAGTGCATCTTTATTGTTGTTCAACGACTGCACAAAGTCAACGATACCGCCGGTCTGCAGATAAACTTCTTCCTGCTCCTGGCCTTCCCGTTCATCACGCAGAGTAATGCGCAAACCTTTATTTAAAAAGGCCAGTTCCTTTAACCGTTTTTTCAATACTTTAAAATCATAAATTGTTGTTTCTGTAAAGATAGTAGGGTCTGGAATAAAGTGAATCTTTGTACCGGTATCCTCTGCAGTGCCCACCACTTCCAAAGGGCTGGCAGTGTGCCCCTGATGATATTCCTGCCGGTACAGCTTGCCGTCCCGGCGGATTTCTACCTCCAAAGAAGTAGAGAGGGCATTTACTACCGACATCCCTACGCCGTGCAGACCGCCGGATACTTTATACCCGCCGCCGCCAAATTTACCGCCGGCATGCAGCACAGTCAGCACCACTTCTACAGTAGGCAGTCCCATTTTAGGATGCATTTCTACCGGAATCCCACGACCGAAGTCCAGTACGGTAATGCTGTTATCCGCATGAATGGTTACTTCAATCTCTTTGCCGTAACCAGCCAGCGCTTCGTCAATACTGTTATCTACAATTTCATACACAAGATGATGCAGACCATCGGGACCGGTTGTTCCTATGTACATACCAGGACGCTTACGAACCGCTTCCAGTCCTTCCAGCACCTGAATCTGCTCAGCACCATAATTGCCTTGCTTTTGTTCAGCCACGTTTCGTTCCTCCATTTCGTTCTTGATCATAAAAACAGATTCTGAAATAGATTCTGTATCAGCCTAAAAAACAGGATTTTGCTGATTTTTTTCAACAAAAAAACCAGGGATATTTTAAAACACAAAACAATCAATCTGTACAGCCTGTATTTCATAAAAAATTCCGTTTAAAATAACCCTTGTTTTTTATTTTTTTATTCTGTTTTTACACTTTTATATTATAGCAGAAAGTTTAATATTTTGCAATTAAAGGCTTAGAATCCTTCACTTAATAATTTTCCCTTCCTGTATATAAAATATCTCGTCTTTTGCTATTTCTTCCGTCAACATTTCGATATTTGCACCAGTGATGATTGTCTGTATTTCATTTTTTTTCACCAAATTCAATAGATACTGTCGTCTGTCGTCATCTAATTCACTCATCACATCATCCAACAGCAATAAGGGATACTCCTGATGATATTGATAAAAGGTCTGTAATTCGGCCATTTTTAATGACAAGATACCGGTGCGCTGCTGCCCTTGCGAGCCGTATCGCTTTAAATCTGCTCCGTTGAGATAAAATATTAAATCGTCCCGATGGGGGCCCCACAGGGTAGTACCCCGCACAATTTCCTCCCCCTGCCGCTGCTCTATGATATTGGCAAACAGCTTGCCAATCTGCTCTACAGAAAAATCGCCGATGGCTCCCATAGAACAATGATAGGTTACAGTAAATCGTTCCTGCTGCTTTGTCAGCTCCTGCTGCACCCGCCTGGCCATGGGCACCAGCATTTTTAAATATTGCAGCCGTTTAAAAATAATATGACTGCCATATTCCACCAAATATTGATTCCAGACTGCCAGCTGACTTTTGTTCTGCTGTCGATACTGCAGCTCTTTTAACAGATTGTTGCGCTGCTGCACAATGCGTTCATAATCCCGAATCAGGCGATGATAGCTTTTGTCCAGCTGGCACAAACCGGCATCCAGATATTTTCTCCGCTCTGCCGGAGAACCTTTTACAATTTTTAAATCATCGGGCGAAAACAACACCGCCCGCAGATAATTATGCAGCTCTGACATACTCTTGTATTTGACACCGTTGATCTTAAGCTGCTTATTCTTCTCTTTATCCACGTAGATTTCCAGTTCATACATGCGGTCGCTGCCGGCCTTCTTCATCTGCCCCAGCAGTCGAAAATAAGGCGCATCCCAGCGAATCAGCTCCATATCTTTATTGCCCCGGAAATTATTGCCTGCTGCCAGATAATAAATAGCCTCCAGCAGATTGGTCTTGCCCTGCCCGTTAGCCCCAATCAGCACATTGATGCCGCGGTTCAGGCTTAGTTCCTGATTTTGATAATTGCGGTAGTTGAATAGGTGGATGGTTTGTAGATACATGGCTGGGATACCTCCTTCCTTGAAACGAACTTGCTAAATTTCCGCATAACTACGTTGTTTCAAAAATGGCTCGTTCGCATACCATTTGTATTGTCTCACTTCTCCATTTTTGAAGCCGCCTTGTTCTGCGAAAATTTTTCATCGTTCAGAAATCATTCATAGTTTTTTTTATAAAAAAATTTCTGCGCACTACCAAAAATTTCTTTCATAATTTAATATTACATAAATTTTGCTAAAAAATAAAATAAATCGTATAAAAAGTAGGTGCCGATTATCCAGCTGATTAAATTGGCACTGATACCATAAACGGTGATGCGGTCTATGCTGCCTGTATCCATACAGCTGCGATAAATCATGGTTTCTGCTGCCAAAATCACAACTTCTACATGAAACATCACAATCATAGCGTCCAACGGTCCTTTTTGTATCATAGATATACCTACCAAAAGCGATAACCCTATCTGGGTCAGGATATTGACTGCAAAAAATAGTTTTAGATTTCTTTTGGACAACAGTTGGAATAAAATCAGCAAAATGCCTTCCAATATCAGCGTACCGGTGCAGGTGATGGCAAATTGCATAAAGTAAATAAACCAATCTGACGTTTTTTTAACTTCGCCTGTTTCTGCATCAAATGTGATCGTCGGCCAAATAACAGTTGTCTTTATCTCGTCTGAAATTTTAGTTACACCATCTGCTGTCACTAAAATAATACGAAAAATTTTTTCATTTCCAAATATGGATAATTGATGCTGTATTGTTCCATTTTCTTGTAAACTTCCCTGAAAATCTGAATAAGCAAACATATAACTTTGAAACTGTTCCTGTTGTACATGCAATGGATACCAGCCTTCAGATTCCAGAGAATAAAATGCCTTGAAAACAGTATCGCTAATGGTTAAATTTTGCAGGGATGCCTCAATGCTAGCTTCATCTTCCCACACCCTAGCATCATTCTTCGTCAGCAAATCCAGATAATATTCTTCCGGTGGATTTTCTACAATTATATGGACACGAGGCTTCGGCCCCATATCGGCAAAGGCAACGGTAGGGAGCAGCAGGCTAAATAATATAAAAAATAACAGAACACTGCACAACATTTTCTTTGTTTGTTCCATACGCGCCTCCTTTCCTCCATTTTTATCACCCGTTGATATGCCTGTTTTCTCTAGCTTTATATTTTAACATGAATAAAATTTTCACACAACAAAAAAACGGCCCTGCCCAACGGACAAGACCGCTTAAATTTAACATGTATATAGGCTCTGGTTCTTATCCTCTTAATGGAAGCAGCAAATACAAATAGCTTTCATCGTTCAATGGACGGAAGATGGCAGGGCTTAAAGATCCTCCCAAATGGATATCCAGATCGTCAAAGTCCATGGTTTTAAAGGCATCCAGCAAATATTTGGCATTGAACAAGATGGATAACTCATTGCCTTCTGTGTAGACGTTAATATTTTCGTTTACCATACCGTATTCCGATTTGGAAACGATATTCAGATTGCTGTCACTGATATTAAACCGCAGTACACTGGAGCTATCTCTGTCCGGCACAAACAAGCTTGCCCGTTCAATGGATTCCTGCAGTGTCTTTTTCTTTGCTTTCATCAAAATTTCGTATTCATCAGGAATTACCTGACGATAATTTGGAAATGCACCGTCAATCAAACGGGACAACAGACGAATTTCTCCGCTTTCAAAGCTGATTTGCCGTCCGTTGCAGCGAATGGTCAGAACATCTTCGGCATCCTCTTTTAAAATGCGGCTGATTTCATTTAAAGATTTCACCGGCACAACAATTTTAAAGTTTTCGTTGGTCAGATTGTCAATTTTGCATTTTTTTACTGCCAGACGATGACTGTCGGTACCCACCATGGTTAAATTATTGCCATCGGTTTCTAAAAGGGCTCCGGTAAAGATTGGGCGGGTATCGTTGAGGTTGGCGCAAAACCCTGTCTGTTTTACCAGCGATTTGAATACCGCCGGATTGACCGTAAACATATGTCCGTCCTCTAAAACAGCAACGCCCGGGAATTCTTCGCCGCGCCAGCATTTAATGTTGGTTTCGGCATGGTCATATTCAATTTTCATGGATACAGCTTCATCATCATAGGAAAAAATCAGATTGGTGTTTGGCAATCGACGGACAATTTCGGAAAAAAAGTGGGCCGGAATCACAGCATGTCCTTCTTCGATTACCTGTACTGGTTCACTGCAGGTAATGCCAATTTCCAGATCTGTTGCAGCAAACATCAGACGATTATTTTCTGCTTTTAAATAAATACCAGTTAACACTGGAATAGTTCCTTTATTAGAAATTGCTTTCTGCACAGTGTTAATGCCAGCCAGCAAATTCTCTTTTGTTGATGTAAATTTCATAAAATAATACGCGCTCCTTCTACCTCTTCTTCATTAATCTCTTAGTAGTATTAGTATTAGGCACTGTGGAAATGTTTAAAACTCTCAAAAAATAGTATCCACAGGGGGCTGAGCCCTGTAGATAACTCTGTTGATAATGGGTTAAAGTTATCAACAGAATTCACAGCTTTTTTCCACTTGTGTATTTGTCCACAGATTACTAACAGTTTATCAAAAAAATTATCCACAATCAATGTTTAATTGCAGTTTCTTTCATTTTACCCTGGTTATGGGCTGAAACACAAAAGCAGCAAGCCAAAGAGGAAAGTGGTGTCTTTATGTGATGGACATTATGGAATGTGCACAGTATATATGGTGTGATGTGCAGCATGGTGGAGGGTTCTTTGACTTTAAAAAAAGAGGAAGCGGGAACGGCAAGTTGAATAAAAACAGCACTGCCTGAATTGGATGATTCAAACAGTGCTGCGGTAAAGCCTGCAGTATTAGTGCATTAATGAATTTTTTATTTTATTGATAGTTATTTGTAAGGTCTGATCATTTTTTAATTCTTCTGAAATTTTGTCGCAGGCATGTAATACTGTTGTATGATCTCGGCCGCCAAATAGTTCGCCGATTTTGGGTAAAGACATATCGGTCAGCTCACGGCATAAATACATGGCAATCTGGCGAGGATAAGCAATATTTTTGGTGCGTTTTTTTGCTTTAAAATCATCAACCCGCATTCTGTAAAATTCAGCCACTTTTTCTTGAATTCGCTCACCGGTAATAATAATTGGTTCGTTTGGTGTAATTAAATTTTGCAGACATTCTTTGGTTAAATTTAAATCAATTTTGCGCTTGCTTAAACTGGAGTAGGCCGATAATCTGGTCAGCATACCTTCTAGCTCACGAATGTTGGATTGAATATTTTCTGCGATGTAGTCAAACACATCATCAGGAATATTTAAGTTTTCCGCTTGGGCTTTTTTGCGCAGGATTGCAATTCTTGTTTCCAAATCAGGCGGTTGAATGTCGGTTAACAGACCTTGACTGAAACGGGAACGCAGACGTTCTTCCAGTTTGGGAATTTCGTTGGGCGGACGGTCACTGGATATAATAATCTGTTTTTCCGCTTCCCGCAGTGTATTGAAGGTATGGAAGAATTCTTCCTGTGTCCCTTCTTTTTTTGATAAAAACTGGATATCGTCAATCAGCAGCACATCTACATTGCGGTACTTGTCCCGAAACTGCTTTGTTTTGTTATCTTTAATGGCATCAATCATCTCATTGGTAAAGGTTTCCGATGAAAGATAGGTGATTCTGGTATTGGGTTTACGGCTGAGAATATGATTGCCAATCGCGTGCATTAAATGGGTTTTGCCCAGTCCGGCGCCGCCGTAAATGAATAATGGATTATAGATTCGTGTATCTGCATCGGTAGAAATGTTGTCTGCTACGCCGACGCAGGCTGCGTGAGTCATACGATTACTGTTGCCGATCACAAAGGTGTCAAAGGTATACTTGCTGTTTAACCCTGTTTCACCGGATGGTGTGGTATGCATGACCAATGGTTTGTCCGGCTGATCTAAATAGAGCGGCTTGCTTTCTTCCGGTTGCTGGCAGTCTTCTTCGGTATATCCCTGCTGCTGAAACAATTCTTCAATGGCGTGATCTTTTTCTTGCGGTGTGACAAAACGGATTTTGACCGAATGATTCAGCATGGATTCCAGATGGCTTTTGATAATGTTAAAATAGTTATTTTCCAGATTATTTTTTGCAAAATCATTCTGAACTTTTATAATGATATTTTCCCCATAATAAGCAGCCAGCTCGGTAGACTTAAACCAAGTATCAAAGGTTGGTTTGGTCATATCATTTTCCAGCAGTCTTAAAGCATTATTCCATATAATCGTATTAATATTATTATTTGCGTCAATCATGCAAATACCCCCAGGTAAATAAAAACAATCTGTATGAAGCAGACTTTCTATGTAAAAGTTTTATTATGTAAATTTTTGTTGAAAAAAAGCATCATGAAAAAGATGATGACTTAAAAAATAGTTTTCATTTATGAAAAAAGGAAAAGTGCAGTGGAAAAATTGTTAATCACAAGTTATCCACAAATTCTGTTGATAACCCTTTGATTTATCCACAGAATTAAAAAGAATACGTTAAAATAATAGCAGATACGCTAAAATTTATCAACAGGTTTTTGAAAAGACGGCCATTTTTTATCCACAAGTGGATTATTTACAACCAATCGCTTCTAATATATTGTGTATGATAGTTCTGTAAAAATTTTGTCAAAAAACAAAGTTATTTTTGTGATAAACGTAAAAGAAAACTGGAACTGTATAAAAAAATGAGTCGTTTATTACAAAAAAGCAGGAAAAAAATGCCCCCAGATACTTGACCGCATTATTTCAATATTATATAATATCTCATTGTAAATGTAATTTTAATCGTAAGATTGAGATAGTCTGTCAAGGAGTATAAAAGGGAGGTGTTGTACGGTGAAAAGAACCTATCAACCAAAAAATAAAAAACATAAAAGAGTTCATGGTTTCAGAAAAAGAATGTTAAGCGCTAATGGTAGAAATGTACTCAAAAGAAGAAGAGCAAAAGGGAGAAAAAGATTAAGCGCTTAATTTTTTCAATATAGCTCTTAAAGAAAAGGCCCTAGTGGCCTTTTTATATTATTCAGGCATTTTTTTGGAGGGTTTCTGATGCTAAAAAAAGAATACAGACTAAGAAAAAATGCTGATTTCAGAAAAGTATATCGTAGCGCCAAATCTGTATCAACAAAATATTTGGTACTTTATCCAAAAGTTCGAAAGGGAGAAAGTATTCGGATTGGCTTTTCTATTTCAAAAAAAGTAGGAAAAGCGAATGTGCGTAATTATTATAAGCGTAGATTGCGGGAAATTATGAGGCATAATTTAAATCATATAAAACCGGGATATGATTTAATTATTCTGACCCGTGTTCCTGTAACGGAACTTGGATATCATGAGTTGGAAAAAAACGTGAAATATTTATTAAAGAAAAGTGGTGTCTGGATTGATTGATTTGCCAAAAAAGATACTGTTGTTTTTAATAAAGTTTTATCGAAAATATATATCCATTTTGAAAATGCGGCCCACTTGCCGCTTTTATCCAACTTGTTCTCAATATGCTTATGAAGCGGTCAGCAAGTATGGATTTCTCAAGGGCGGCTGGATGGCTATCAAGCGAATTTGTAAGTGTCATCCATTTCATCCCGGAGGTTATGATCCTGTAAAATAACGATAGGAGGTGGAGTGCCTGACGCTTTTTTGTAAAAAGTACAGGCCATGAATGTATGAATAATGACGATATGGGAATATATTCATTCTTACAGCCAGTTGCAGATCTCATCAGCGGTGTGATTACTGCGCTCTATGATGTGACTGTGGCAATCGGGTTTCCAAGTTATGCATTGGCAATTATTATGATTTCCATTCTGCTGAAGATTATTTTGTTTCCTTTGATGCAGAAACAGATGAAATCTACCATGAATATGCAGGAAATTCAGCCAAAACTGGAATATCTGCAGAAAAAGTATAAAAGTAATCCGGAAAAAATGAACGAAGAGGTAATGAAGCTCTATAAAGAATACAATGTAAATCCAATGAGCGGTTGTTTGCCTTTGTTGATTCAGATGCCGATTTTAATTGGTTTGTTTGCTGCGTTGCGGCAATATGACTTTGTTAATGCGGCACATGCTACGTTTTTTTGGATTCCAAATTTAGGGGACAAAGACCCATTCTATATTTTACCGGTACTTGTTGCGTTGACTATGTTTGTGCAGCAGAAAATCAGTATGGGTTCTAATGAGGCTGTGGCAGCCAATCCTACCATGAAAACCATGCTGTATATCATGCCGGCTATGATGTTGTTTGTTTGCTGGAGCATGCCGTCCGGTTTATGTTTGTACTGGGCATTTTTCAGTATTTTAAGTATTGTTCAGCAGTTTTTCCTGAATAAACAGAGAGATAAAGAAAAAGCTGCGCGGGCTGCCCGTGAAGCAGAAGAAAAAGAGAAAAAAATTGCTGCCAAAAAAGCAAAAATGAATGCTAAAAAAGGTGCGTCTGACAAAAATGCAACGAAAGAAAAAGTGGAAGCAGATGCAGTAAAAGAGGATAAAGAGTGAAGGAGATGATTTTCATGTCCGGAAAAGAATATACAGCAAGAACCATTGAAGAAGCATTGGAACGGGCGCTCAATGAAATGATGCTGACCCGTGACGATATTGAATATGAAGTTGTTACGCAGCCATCCAAAGGTATTTTGGGGATTGGTCGGCGTGATGCTGTGGTGCGTGTGCGCAAGAAAGTCATCGAAGAGCTGAAAGATATTGTGGCGGATATTAAGGAAGAACGGAAAGCAGAACAATTTGTAAAGCCGGTTTCAGAAATACCGCAGGCAGAGCCAATTGCAGAAGCTGCACCAGCAAAGGAAACAGAAGAAAAACCGGTTATAGCACAGGTGGAAGAAACAATTGAAGAAGTTGTTCCTCAAAAGGTTGATACAGAGCAGCCTGAACAACCGGAAAAGACAGCACCTGCAGTAGAAAAAGCCGCTCAGAAGGCAGTAGATAAGAAAGCAGCTTTCGCAGAAGCGGAAGAAAAAGGCCGCGCTTTTCTGGCCAAAATTTTTGAAGAGATGGATTTGGATGTTACCATTGATGTGAAAGAAAAAAATGGATATCTGACTTTTGATTTAAAAGGAAAAAATCTCGGAATTTTGATTGGCCGCAGAGGAGATACTCTGGATTCTCTGCAATTTCTGCTGAACCTGGTTATTAACGATAAAAACGGTATCAAGGTAAAGGGTATTGTTGATATTGAAAACTATCGGGCAAAACGGGAAGAAACTTTAATCGGTCTGAGTCATAAGCTGGCGGCAAAAGCCAGAAAGACCGGGCAAAAGGTAGTTTTGGAGCCGATGAATCCGCAGGAACGGCGCATTATCCATATGGCGCTGCAGAATGACAGAAGAGTCAGCACTTACAGCGAAGGGGAAGAACCTTATCGCAAGGTCGTGATCGTTCCGGAAGTACCGGCAAAAGAGTATCGCAAAAAAGAGTCAAAACAAGCATAAAAAATAAAAGCAAACAGGTTGAAGCAATCCCTGCGAAAGCAGGAGTTGCGGCAACCTGTTTTTTTGTGTCTGCTTTTTGTAGATGAACAAAGAAAGCTATTTAAAAAGTTGTTTTCATACATCAATTTATCGGCTGTAAAATTTTTAGCCATTCTGTTTTATTTTTTCCTTCACTGAAAGATAGCGAATACGAAAAATGTCCATCTGTCCAGGTAGCCAACGTATAATTATCTTCGTTGCCTTTCAGTGTGATGGTTATATTACCTGCAATAATTTCATCAATTGCCTCAAATTCAAAAAACTCACCGCTGACATCTTCTGTTCCCGTTCCTTTTCGGAAAACGGCTGTTTGTCCTTCACCCATATAAGTAATTTCTGCTAAATCTGTCCAATAAGCTGTATATATTGTTTGTTCTGATTTAAAAGGGAGTACAGCGGGTTCGGTTATTGCAAATCCTACAGTTTTGGATAATTCCTCTATAGAAGCCACTTCAACAATACTGTTGTTAGCATCCGATAACGGAGGCTCAGAAGTATTCAGCAGTGTGGGCAGCGATAACATGCCGACAAACATGATTGTAAGACAGGCCGCCATTGCTGCCAATTTTTTTATGCTGGAAAAGCGTACAGTTTTCTTCTGTTTTGTTTCATAAAAAGACATTTTTTCAATATTACCCATGATTCGTTCATGCATTTGGTGAGTAACTGTAATATGTTCCATTACCTCGTTGTACTTTTTACTCAAAATCATACGCCTCCCATAGCATACTTCGCAGCTTTTCGCGGCCGCGGGACAAATTTGACCGTACTGTGGATTCATTCATATGCAGTATTTTGGCGATTTGTCTGGTTTGGTATCCTTCATGGTAGAAAAGATGGATTACCTCCCGATATTTGTCCGGCAGAGCTTTTACAGCTTCCCACACAAAGGACAGATCGTCCTGATTTTCTGCAATCAGTTCCTCCATAAGTTCATCGGTTTGTCGAGTTGTATTATATTTTAAACGATTTTTGCTTAAGTTGGCGGCAACATGAAGAAGCCACGCTTTCTCGTGTTCTTTGGTAGTTAAAATCGGGGTTGTTTTAAGCAGCTGCACCAAGGTATCTTGCAGCACTTCTTCGGCATCAGCCATGTTGTGCAGATAGGAATATGCCAACCGTAAAATAGAATTGCCGTATTCAGTCAGCATTCGTTCTGCCTGCTGATTGACAGTTTCCTGATGGATAGTCTTTATTTCATCAATTTGATTTTTATCTGTAGAAAAAAGTGCAGCTGCTAAAAAACAACATAAATTTTTTATGATGTCTACAAAAGACAGCAAAGGTCTTTGTATTGCAAGACGATATTCCACTGAGGGTCCTCCTGTCTATATTCTAAAGGGCAGACCTGTTTAGCCTGCCCTTTGAGCGTAATCGAAAAATTATACAACAGAGCTGACCAGTGTCAACATATCCGTTTGAGAAAGTGCTTCCCCAACGCTGATAGAGTAAGTATAGCCGCCATTGGTCCATACGGCAAGGGTAAACTGATCATTTTCGCCCTTAAGTGTGATGTTGTCTACAGTTTCAATCTGCGGATATTCATTATAATCGCCGCTGATGTCCTGATCGCCCTGCGCCTTACGAATTAGCATTTGAGAACCATTTTCGCCGTAAAAAGCCTGAATCATCTCGTTTTCAACGGCTTCCAGTTCGTCTGCGGCTTTGGGTAAGGTCAGGTCAAAACCGGCCAGTTCTTTAGCTGCATCCATGGTATCACAGTCTACAAACGGACTGGGGATTTGTACTGCTTCGGAATTGTTGTTGCTGCAGGCGGCAGCAGAAAGTGCCAGAGCAGCGCATAATGTGATGGAAATAATTTTTTTGAGTTTCATAGTGAAATCCTCCTGTTTGTTTTTATAAGTATTTTTTCCGCTCTGTCTTATATACAATTGAATGCGGTAAAATGTTGCAAAAAGTTAAAAAATAATTTTTTTTGCGCATATTTAAGAGAAAAGCAGCCGGTTCCATAATTTGCAGGATATAAAATAGAATGACATTCTTTTCCCGATATGCTATAATCGCGCTGATACATATTATGTGAAACATGTGGACGAGGAGGGTGTTTATGATTGAAATTCCAATGGGCAAGAAGCAAGGATTAGAGCAGAGCACCATTTTATCTATCAATGGGGAAAAGGTGCAGGGCTCTCAAGATCGTCAAACCATTACAGCCTTAAATCGGCCAAACAAAACCACTGCCAATCATACCATGGCGTCAGATCGTCCGTCTGTCAGCGTTACAACAAGTCCGGCTGCTGCATCGGCAGCAACGACAATGCCGATTGCGCCGTCGGCAATGGCAATACCAAAGCTGCAGCATACTGTGCAAAAAGGACAAAAGATTCCGTTGCAACTGGATGGTTCATCCCCTCTGGTGAAAGCCTGCTTTGGCTGGAATGCTGCCAATGCCCTATGTGATGTGGATGTGTCTGCTTTTTTGCTGGATGAGAACGGAACGGTGCTGGGTGATGACTGGTTTGTATTTTACGGACAGCCGCAAAGTCCTGATAAAAGCGTTGTATTGAAATCGGCAGAGCAGAATGACAGACAGCAGATTGATATTGCATTTGCTCAGCTGGATTGGCGGGTTCGGCGTATTGTATTTGTGCTGACGATGAATGAAGCCTTTGATAAAAAACTCCATTTTGGTATGCTGCGAGATGCCTATGTGCGTATTCTGACAGCGGATCATGCAGAGTTGGTCAGCTTTCCCATGGAGGATTACTATGACACCGTCATCTCTATGATGATTGGAGAATTATATCAGTATAAAGGTGCTTGGAAGTTTTATGCCATCGGTAATGGTATGGCCAAAGATTTGGCCGGAATCTGCCGGTTTTATGGTGTAGATGTCAGTGAATCATAAGAGCAGCGGGAGGAGAACGATATGCTTACATTTGAAACCATCAATGAATTGACGTTAAAGGTTACCTGCAGAGGCAATGATGTGTTATATACCAAAGCAGGCGCGTTTATTGCCGGCGAGAATCAGGGCAGTAAAAATTATAAATTTGAAAAGGTTTTGCTGGGGCCGCAAAACAATCTGGCGCAAGCTGCGCTTGGTTCTTTGCTGCGCCGCGCAACCGGTGAAAATATGCCGCTGATGAAGGTGTCCATGAGTGGAGATTCGGTTACTTACTACGCCAGCCATGGTCAGCATGTTGTTATTTATCATCTGGCCCAGGGAGAAGTGATTTCTGTTGAGTCAGAAAATTTGCTGGCCTTTACCCAGGATTGTGAGTATAGCGTGCGGTTTATCGGTGTGGGCGTGTTGTCGCAAAAAGGGCTGGCGACTTCCACACTGACAGGCAATGGCAAAAATGCGGTAGTAGTTCTGTTATCTAATGGCAATCCTATTGTGTTAAGCAACATGCAAAGCAGAGATACTATTATGGTAGATCCTGAGTCGGTCATTTGCTGGATGGGACAAGACGGTTATTGCGATCCTCAGATTGAAACCGATTTGTCTTGGAAAAACCTGATTGGACAAGCATCA
Organism: uncultured Peptococcaceae bacterium; assembly: GCA_900556545.1. Lineage (GTDB taxonomy): Bacteria > Bacillota > Peptococcia > Peptococcales > Peptococcaceae > UBA7185. The sequence goes on from USPE01000010.1 coordinate 15,622, forward strand.
GGAGAGTCCTATATGTTCCGCTGGAATGGCAGTCAGCCGGTTAATGTGGTTTTGCAGCCTTCTGAACGGCGGGGCGGCGTGTCCTTGAGTGTGGATTAAATAGATGGACGATAAGATAATCTTGTAGAAGTGGAGTACATTTTTACCAAAATTATAATGAAACCAAAATATCTCTTTTGTCGCCGGCAAATGATGGCAGACAGAAGGGATATTTTTTTATCAAACAAATAAAGAATGAAATAGAAGGATGGTTTTTGTTTGTATTTTTCTTTTGCAGGGAAGTGTGATAAAATGTATATTATTTAAAAAATAAATTGCAACAAACTTTGATTTTTACATAAAGAGGTGACGGATTTGTTACAGCAGGATACAATTGCGGCGCTGGTGACAGCGGTGGGCGAAAGCAGCGTAGGCATTATCCGGCTCAGCGGGCCGGAGGCAGTTGCTGTTGCAGCAAAAATTTATAAAGGCAAGGCAGATTTACAACAGGCCGATAGTCACACCATTCAGTATGGCTATGTGTATGACTGGAAGCAGAATAAAAAAATTGATGAAGCGCTGTTTTTACTGATGCGTGGGCCGCGCAGCTTTACCGGCGAAGATGTGGTGGAGGTGCAGTGTCATGGCGGTATGGTGGTGCTGAAACAGGTGCTGCAGCTGATTTTGCGTTCCGGCGCCAGATTGGCGGAACAGGGCGAATACAGCAAGCGGGCCTTTTTAAATGGGCGTTTGGATTTGGCCCAGGCTGAATCGGTGATGGATATTGTGCAGGCCAAAACCGAACGGGGTGTAGATTTGGCGCTGTCCCAGCTGCAGGGCAATCTGTCCGGCATGGTAAAACAGCTGCGGGCCGATTTACTGGAACTGATTGCTTTTATTCAGGCAGATATTGATTATCCGGACGATGATATTGAGCGTTTAACGGCGCAAGAGCAGCAGCAGAGGGTTACAGCATTGCGGCAGCAGATAGAAACCGTTTTAAGCAGCGCCCAAAAGGGGAAGATGATCCGAGATGGTTTGCGGGTTGTTATTGCCGGTAAGCCAAACGTGGGCAAATCCAGCCTGCTCAATGCGCTGTTGGGGCAGGAACGGGCCATTGTAACTGATATTCCCGGTACAACACGGGATGTCATTGAAGAATATATCAATTTGAATGGCATTCCGTTAAAAATTGTAGATACTGCCGGTATTCGGGAAACGGACAATCTGGTAGAGCAGATTGGTGTGGACAAGGCACAGCAGTTTATGAAAAATGCCGATTTGGTTTTGTATGTGATTGATGCAGTGCAGGGGATTACCGAGCAGGATACCGAGATGTTGAGCCAGATTCAGGGCAGACCTGTGATTTATTTGATCAACAAAAGTGATATGGGCATTGATGATAGCATTCGGCAGCAGCTTGCAAGCATGCTGGATCAAAAAACAGTGCTGGAAATATCGGCACAGCAAAAAACCGGACTGGAAGCGTTGGAAAAAAGCATCACCGATTTGTTTTTTGCCGGCACGCTGGAAGTCAGCAACGATATTTTAGTTACCAATGTGCGCCATATTCAGGTTCTGGAAGAATGCTGTGCGCATCTGGACGGATTTTTACAGGGACTGCTGATGGGTCTTTCCGTAGACTTTTTGGTAATTGATTTGCAGAATGCCTGGGAAAAACTTGGTAAAATTACCGGTGAAACGGTGGAAGAAGACTTGCTGGATCAAATATTCTCCAAGTTCTGTCTGGGAAAATAATTTTATGACGAGGTGGATACATTGCCAATTGAATATATTGCAGATGAATATGATGTAGTGGTGGTGGGTGCCGGACACGCTGGCTGCGAAGCAGCGCTGGCAGCTGCCCGCAAAGGACATAAAACGCTGATTGTAACAGTAGACATGAGCAATATTGCTTTTATGCCGTGCAACCCGTCTATCGGCGGTCCGGCTAAGGGCCATCTGGTGCGGGAAATCGATGCGTTGGGCGGTGAAATGGGCCGCAATATTGATAAAACACAGATACAGGTGCGTATGCTGAACACCACCAAAGGACCGGCGGTGCATTCTTTGCGTGCGCAGGCTGATAAATATGAATATCAGCTGGAAATGACAAAGGTGCTGCAAAATCAGGAAAACCTGGCAGTTAAACAGATGATTGTGGAC
>USPE01000011.1 GCA_900556545.1 uncultured Peptococcaceae bacterium
ACAAGATGTTTTTAACTATGTTTTTAAACTGTTTTTTAACCTGTTTTCTATAAATACACCAACAAAATATCGATTACATAACACAAACTTATACTGAAAAGGTGTAACCAAACATACAGACTCCAAAATATTATTTTGCAGCATATCCCAAACCGCCCAATCATTTTTTACAAGCAAAAATCAAGACAAGTGGCTTGGTTGAGAGACTTTTTGCCGATTTGGAATCGCTGAAAAGATGATGTATAAATAAAACATATATTTAACCATAACAAAAATCTTTTAAAAATAGTAAAATTTTTTGAAAAATCAACATAAAAAACTGCAAAATGTAACAAAAGTGTAACCACTTGCTGTTATAATAGCAACAGAACAAAACGCAAAACCGTTTTGTTATAAAAATGACAGCCGAAAACGGCACGCTGTCAAACTGTAATCATTATGACGGTGTGCCTGTATGCTGAAGACAGGAGGTGAATCTATGTCAATTGCTTCACTGAAAGTGGTGCCTGAGGACATGAAAACCAGCATAATACGCATTCACAGCTATCGGGACAAAAATCCAGAGGGTACTTTTTACAATTTGTATTACGGCGAGGAGATAGCCTTTGGAAACCTCACCAGACTGCTTCTGCTAATGGAAGACATGATGGATGCCATGGATAGCCCGCAGGCGTCAGTCCGCAGCCGTCGATTTGGAAAAGCGCCCAAAATGCTGGAGAGAGCCAGTATCGAACAAGAGCTGCTGCCAAAGCCAGATCAGGAAGCAATCGCCACTTTCAAAGTAAAAGTGCTCTTTCGGCAGGGAGCCAGCTGGCAGGGAAAACTCAGTTGGACCGAAGGCAAAGAAGAAGTGTCGTTCCGCAGCGCGCTGGAACTGGTAAAACTAATGGACAGCGCGTTGCCGCAGCCGGAGCCTTGTTGGCAGGAAACAATCAGTGAAGCTGCCGATGTGGGGTAACCTGTTGCCCCAAGCGCCGCTGGCATTTTAACCGTAAGGGCAAACACAGACAAACGCAATAACAGACCTGCGCCGCTGCACCACGCAGCAAAACGCAGAACGCGCCGCACAAAGCAGCGCAGCAACAAGCAACAAAAGGAAATAAAATTCAAAAAGAAAGGGGGAATACGATGAATTATTTCCTAAAAAAGAAAAAATGGCTGGCCTGGGTCATCATGCTGACATTCTTGTTCACCAGCTTTATGCCGAGTAATATCATGGCTGGAAATAGTGTAGCAGAAGCGGCGGTAGTAGGTGATGCCAATCTAAGTCAAATAGTATCTAATGGAGAAACCATTAAGTATTATGGGACTGGATTAGCTACACCTGGGAATCCTGTATCAGCAAATAAAGTTATAGATGATACTGAACCTTGGCAAGCCAGTACATCAAAAACAATAGCAACAGTAAAAGACGAAGAAGGTAATACAATTGAAAATGAATTTGATATTACCCTTCAAGTGCAGACAAGTGAAAATTTGGACACTTATGAAATTAAACAAGATGCTGCTGTTGTACTTGTGTTAGACTATTCTGAAGTATGGATAGTAAAGAATGGGTGCAAGAAGATAATAAGTGGGTCCAGAGAACTAGATTGAATTTAGCTGTTAATGCAGCTAATCAGTTTATTAGTGAGTACAGAGAAAATATGTCTGGTGCAGCGTATTTATCGGTGGTTACTTTTGATAAAACGGCTAATGTGTATAAGACGTGGGCAGATGTAAAGTTAGATTCTAGTTACAAAATAACGGAAGATGATTTACTGAATGGTTCTGGTACTAATATCAGAGCTGGTTTACAAACAGCAGAAGTACAATTGAAAAATGGTACTGTTCAAGTAAACGGTTCTTCTGTAAACATTAGTTCTATAAAGAATCAATATGTAATTTTGTTGACAGATGGTGAACCTCGTCATGGTGCGGGAGAGATAGATGGGATAAAGTATACTAACAAAACAGCGGCAGAATATTATGCTGATTCCATTAAAGCCTCTAATATAAAATTATACACGATTGGCTATGGGGAAGCAGGCCAAGATTGGTTAAAAAATGAAATTGCTAGCTCTGGCTGTCACTTCCAAGCAAAAACAGGTGCTGATTTAACGGCGATATTCAAGAAAATTTATGGTGATATCAAACTTTTAACTAGTGCTTGGACTGTAACAGACCCAATGGCAGAGCATATTACATGCTTGGGAATGTATGATGACAAAAATAAGTATAAAGAAGGAGAATCTTTCTCATTAAATCGACCAGGTGATGCTGACAAAGGTGAAGATGCTACTGTTGTATATAGTTCTTTCAAAAATAACACAATTAATTGGAATTTATTAGATACTCCAGTGACAGGAAGCGGTACTGCCGAAGATCCATACACCTATACGATGAACTACCGTGTACGTTTAGATAATACTTTTGATGTATTTAAAGAGTATGTAGCTAATACAGGAGATGGCAAATATCAGACAAATGGAACTACTACGCTGGTTTATGCCATTAAAGAAGACAGCAATAGCCAAGCTTTGAAGTATGGCCCATTTACTGTAGACTTTAAAGTACCAAGTGTAAACGGTTTCTTAGCCCATCAAAATGGCAAAACAGACATTAAATTTGTTAAAATTGATGGCACTACCCAGAAACCTATAAAAGATGTAAGATTTACCTTGACATTTGCTGAAGATGATAGTAAAAATCATAAGCACGATTCCAAATCTCTTTTTGCAGGTGCTGGTACATTAGTCACTTCCGATAAAGATGGTAAGTTCGAATTTACGAATATTCCATCCGGTCACACCTATACCTTGACAGAAACCAACGCGCCTGAAGGTTATGTAACAGGCGGCCCTTGGACTGTTAAAGTAGACTACAAAAATGTGACCATAACAGATAACAAAGATAATAGTGTAGTTACAATTAACACTGATGAAAAAAGTGACTACAAGGGTAAATTTGTCATTACCAATAGTAAAGGCAAAGGCAATATCCAATTCAATAAAACTGATGACAGAGGCAATGCTTTAGCCGGTGCTACATTCGGTCTGTATACAGATGAAAAGTGTACGAAGGCCGTTCAAAAAAATGATGGCACAGCTTTTACCGCTACATCTGCTGATGAGAATGGCAAAGTTACCTTTAGCAATGTAGAAGTGGGTACCTACTACATCAAAGAATTGGGTGCTGATGAAGATGGCTTTATCACAATCGGTACTGGCGAAAATGGAAGAACCTTTAAAGTAGATGAAGCTGTTTACAAAGTTGAAGTTAAAAATGGAAAAACCACAACAAAACTTGAAAAAGTTCCGTCTAAGAATGATAAAAAGGGTGGTTGTGGTGAACCAACAGTAACAAAAATCAAAAACACCGAGTATGTCAAAATCTCCGGTGAAAAAACTTGGGTTGATGGTAATGATGCTGGACGTCCAAGTAAGATCACTGTACAGTTATCCAACAATAAAAATGGAAAAGTTGAAACAAAAGATGTAACAGCTGGTAGTAATGGTAAGTGGGAATACAGCTTTATGGCACCTAAGTATGCTGGTAATGATGAAATCACCTACACCGTGAAAGAAACCGAAGTAGGCAATGTTGCGGTGGGTGACAACGGTTATGTTACTGATGGACAGAATAATAACCTTTATCAGGTAACCTATGACAATAACAATATCACTAATACCAAATTGACTACCGTCAGCGGCAGCAAAATTTGGCAAAATAGCGACTTAGAGGATAGTTGGCCTAAAGGCGCAGAAGTGACAGTTGGTTTGTATTATCAAGACGGTGATAAAAAATTAGTAGCTGTTAATGACAGTAATGGTCAATCATTACAAGATACATTAATTTCCGCTGGGGATACATTCACCTTTGCCGACTTACCACAGTATGATGAAAATGGTGAAATCATCTACGTTGTCAAAGAAGAAAGCGTAACAATTGGTGAAACAAAGTATGATGTTACCGATGGTAAAATTACAATCGGCAGTGGTGATAATGCGGTGGTTTACACTGTCAGCAACGGTACAGGAAGTAATGGCTATAACATCACCAACACCTTAGCCGGTGATGCGGATGTTATAATCACCAAAACCTGGGGTACTGTAAATGGTCTGGTTAATGAGCATTTTGATAGCATTTCTGTCAAAATCACCGGTACAACAGGAACAGGTACAGATGCAGAAACAGTAGATTACAATTACACTATCAAAAAAGGTGAAAATTGGACTGTTACTGATAGTAAAAACGTAACATTAGCTTTTGATACTGATTACACAGCAACCATCAATGACAATGGCGATTGGAAAATCAAGTTCCTCAAACTTCCGGTAGCCAATGGTAGTGGCGTGAAGTATACCTACACCGTTGCAGAAACAGCGATTAATGGTGTAGCAGTTAATGCGGGCAAAGCAAATGGCTACACAGTAAGTGTAGGTAGCAACAATGATCCATTGCACATCACCAACACACCGGAAACCGCAACCCTGAAGATAGAAAAGAACTGGAACGGCGTTGAGGATGAGAATATTCCTAGCGGTAACGTGATTTTTGCTATCGTGGGTGAAGTCGGAAATGGTAGTGGTAAAACAACAGTTATTAATACCTCTGCTACTGTAAATGTAACTGGTAAATGGGAAACTCTAATTACTCTTCCAAAACAATGGCAAGGGGAAGCCATTACCTATACAGTTGGAGAAACCAATATCCCAGAAGGCTATGAAGTATCCTACCAGGTAAATGATAAGGATGCAACTGCAGAGAAAGTAACCTGGACTCCGGCAGGATCTGATAAGTCACAATCCTTATGGGGCGCAGTGATTGACTGGATTACAGGGCAACCATCAGCAGTGACTGGAGAAACTTGTACAGTAATTGCTACCAACACCTTGCAGACAGCGGGTATTCAGTTCACCAAATCTTACAGCGGCGGTGTATTAGAAGGCAGTAAAGGTAATGAAAGTGAAGTAACTTTTGCAGAGTTTACTTTAGCAGCTGATGGAGAAAATATTGAAGTAAAACGTCAGCAAAATAGCAATATCTACAAGACAGCAGATGGCGCGTTGAAGTATGGCGTAGTGTACACATTGAGCGAAACTACTGTTCCGGCAGGATATACACCAATGGCTGATAAGTATCTGAAATTAACAAAAGATACAAACGGTTATAAAGTAGTTGAGTATAATGCTGATGGAGAGGTATTGACAGGTGAAGAAGCAAAAGAATATTTTGTTACAAATGGTGTAGCAAATTTAGGCACCATTGTAAACAATGTAATCAAAGGCGAATTCACCTTTACCAAAGTATTCAACAGTACAGTTCCTGAAAAGGTTCCAACCTTTACGGTGTACGAAGCTACAAAAAATGCTGGCGATAACAGTTATACTACAACAGAAACTGAAGTTGCAGGTGCGGTAGAAACACCAACCGTTGTAGCAAATACAGGATGGACTTACAAAATCTCCAATCTGGAATGCGGTAAATATTATGCAGTGGTAGAAGACAATGTAACAAACTACGAACCATTGACATTCTATCTGTCCGTTGAATCTGGGGCAAATAATACTGTTAATGTAACTGTAGTACAGACATTGGTAGCAGGTAAAGAAAATAATTCTGTTTGGAATAATGACAATACGGTATTAACCAATACTGTCAAAACAGCAGAATTGACTTTGACTAAAACCTATGATGACAAAGCAACAAACTTGATTGGCGATGATACCGCTGTATTTACTGTATATAACGATGCTGCGTATACAGAAAGTCCTGTTATGACTGTAAATAGTGGATATACATTTAGCAATTTAGAGTGCGGTAAAACTTACTATGTAAAAGAAACCGCACCAGCTGGTTACTATGGCGTTACTTTTGAAATCGTAGTAACAGAAGGTGCGAATGATGCTGCTGTAGCTACAATTCGGAATGCAGTGATGTTAGATGCAAATGGCAATACAACAAACATACCAGCATCTATCGATAACAATACCTTGGATAACACAATCAAAATCACAAGCTTTAGCTTTACCAAGGAATATGTCGGCCCACAGCCAGAAGAGTTCGCAACCTTTACAGTAACCGCAGATAAAGATAAAACTTACAGCCAGACAGTATCTATTGCTGATGGCAAGTACACATTATCTGGTCTGAAATTCGGTTACACTTATACCGTGAAGGAAAATGCACCAGAGGGTTATGTTCCAGCAGAGTTTACTGTAACAGTAGATACAACTGGTAATGTAACAGCTACTAGCAAAGATGCTACTGGTAAAGATGTTGTTACAGATGCAAATGGCACAGTAGTGACCAACTATTTGGAACAGCAGAAGTTGAGTCTGAAAGGTATGAAAAAATGGATTGGTGGTACAACTGATTCTGCAATTACGCTTACATTGTTCCGTGATGGTGTAGAAACAGAAAATACTACCACAACATCTCTGAAATTCAACTGGGAATACCACTTTGATAACTTAGATCGCTTTAATGTGGAAACAGGGAACGCTTACGAATATACCGTAAAAGAAACTCTTGTAGAAGGTTTCAAAGCGTACTATGACAAGACTATTGATAAAGATGGCAACATTATTATCAATGTCACTAACGTGAAAGATGTAGCTATGGTTCCAATTAGCGGTATTAAAAAATGGTTTGATACTCTTGAAGAACACCCAACTGTAAAAGTTGAATTGTATCAAAGAGATATTGAAGGCAACAACAAGCTAGTTGAAACAAAAGAATTGTCTGAAGGTAATTGGGAATATGACTTTGGCTTATGGCCAAGAACAGATAACGAAGGCAATCCTTATGAATATCAGATTTTAGAAAAAGATGTTCCAGAAGGTTACGTATCCATCGTATCTGGCTATGATGTACACAACATTCCAATGGCGTTGTACAACATGGGCAACATCTCTGTTACCAAAGAAGTTATCAATACACCTGCAAACACAAATGAGTTTGGCTTTACCTTGTTTGTAAAAGCCTTACACAGAGTGGAAGGCGTATTGGATGAAGCACAGCAATCTGCTAAGACTATGTTAGCAACTGCATTAAGCAACGCGAAAGATAAATTAGCAGAAACAACAGAAAAAGAAGATAGTGCAAGAACATTGTTTGAAAACAGTGTATTCTTAACTCATACTTCTGCGTCCAGCTATCAGTTCTTTGTAACCGATGGCGATAAGAACGCAACAATGGCTGTTACAACTGGCAGTGCTTACTATGTAGATAATGTAGATATCGATTTGCAGGTAGAAAACACAGAATCTGCTTGGGCTGAAGCGAAGAAAGCAGCAGCTTCGATTATTCAAGTTATCGAAGATATGGTAAATGAATTGCTGGGCACAGCCAACGAACCAGAGCCTACAGAACGTTCTATCGAGGCTGCAAATCGTCCAAGTACATCTGTTATGCTGACACGCATTGCAGACGAAGTGGAAGTAACCAGTGGCTCTGCTATCGCATTTACAGAAGATAGCTTGAATGGCATGTTTGATGCTATGGTAGAACACAAAAAGGCTTTAGTTGAGTACAACAACGCGTTTGATGCTTGGAAAGCATTTGAAGGGGAATGTCTGACAACTCCATCTGCAATCGTTCTGATTGTAAATGGCGATACAGAAAATCCAATCGAATTAGATCCAGCAAGCGGTAAACAAATTGAAGATATTAACTTGATTGAGTTCACAGTAGCCCCATCCACTGCTGAAAATGCGCAGAACAAGATATTGAAAGTATACTATGACACTGAAAAGAAAGAGTATATTATTCCATTTACCTTAGTGAAAGATGAAACTATTAATTTCAGTCTGCAAGCTACCACAGGCAGCGCGGTACAGTATCGTATTGAAGAAGATGAAGCTGTAACGGCAGATGCAAATTATGTGGCTACCTATATTCATACCGGTGCATATAAAGAATTAGCAAAAGCATTGGAAGATGAAGCATCTCTGAAAGCATTAACTACAGATTATGCGGATTTAACCAGCGGCTCTGCAATCGGTTATGTATTCCAGAATGAATATAAAGATACTACCGGCGGAGAAACAGAAGGTGGTGGTGACGGTGGAAATACTGGCGGTGGAGATACGCCACCAGAAACCGTAATCGAAGATCCAGATGTACCACTGACAGAACCAGAGGAAGAAATTGATATTGAAGATCCAGACGTGCCATTAGTAGACGTACCTGGAGAAGAAGTAGAAATTGAAGAACCAGAGGTTCCGTTGGGTGACGCACCACAAACAGGCGATAACAGCAACACAATTCCATTTGTGGTATTGATGCTGGTAGCAGCTTGCGGACTGGTAGTAACCAGAAGAAAATTCAACTAAAACAAGTCGTGTCATGCCCGCAGCAGCTTTATCCTGCAGTGCAGACTGACAGATTTGTAACAACCAAATAACCGGGCAACCGGCATGGTAAAAGGCTCTCTGTTTCGGCAGAGGGCCTTTTGCTGTATGTGTATAACCATCGGCGGTTTATTGCAATGGTATCTTTACATACGCTCATTTTTATATCCCTGTTTATATTCCTGCTTGCGTAGTTGGCAGCAGCATGATAGACTAAAGATAAGAAATTATGTACTAACAAACAACACAGTAAATAATTCCTCTCTTTCCCTCCGGCAAGTATCATTCTAAACGATGCGGCAAAATAATTTCCCAATAAAATATCGGTTCATCAGTTGATATTGATTTGTTATTCATTGAATATTGCTCAACTGAGAAGAATCGGCGGAGGTGCGATTATTTGCCAGCAAACAGAGTGTATAAGGACAGTGTATTTTCCCTTTATCTAAGCCAGCCGGAGCGTCTGGTGGAAGTATACAACGCCGTAGCAGGGACAAACTATCCATCGGATACCCCGGTGCAGATTAACACATTGGAAGATGTGCTGTGGAAAGAACAGATTAACGATTTATCCTTTGTGTTGGATGGTCAGATGGTGGTGCTGATAGAGCATCAGTCTACCGTCAACGAGAACATGGCCCTGCGGATGCTATTGTACGGAGCAAGAGTGTATGAAAAAATGCTGCCGGCCAATGCAGTGTATCGGCGCAAGCGGATAGCCATCCCCACACCGCGGTTTATTGTGCTGTACAATGGTACAGAAGAATACCCGGAGCATCAGGAGCAGTGGCTGTCCCAAAGTTTTATCGTAGAGGAAGATAGTCCGGTATTAGAATTAAAAGTAGATATCTACAATATCAATTATAACCAATCATCTCAGCTGATACAGAAAAGTAAAAGTCTAAAAGAATACAGTTTATTTGTGCATATGGTAAATGTGGGAATCAGAGAAGGATTAGCCTTTGGTGAAGCAGTAACCAAAGCGATCCGTTACTGCATTGCCCATGATATTATGGGAGAGTTTTTGAGCAAACATGGAAGCGAGGTGGAAAACATGCTGTTTACAGAATGGAATATGGATGAAGCATTGGCAGTTACCGCAGAAGAAGCCAGGGCTGAAGGCGAAGCTAGAGGAAGGGTTGCTGGAAGGATCGAAGGCGAACGCAGTGGCTTGGAAAAAGCTGTGCGAGCGTTAGACGGTGTGTTATCCGCTGAGGTGATTGCGGAAAAGTTGGGATTGCCATTGGAGTATGTGCAAGAGATTTTGAAGAAACAGTAAGAGGAATGGCTCTGTATCGCTATGATGCAGAGCCGTTTTGCTAGTGGTAGTTTATTAAAAAAAATAGGAGCAGTTTAGAAATTGTAAGACAAGAGTAGTTTGACAGGCAGGGACAAGGTATTTTTGTGCAATCTGGTATATGAAAAATCTTGACTGGCCGATATTGTATTTAGTATAATAAAAACGAGAATAAAAACGGAGGGGTTGTTGCACAAAAGATGAGGTTTTTTGCTGCAGCAACCCCGATTTTGTACTATTTTTGTGCCAGCGGCAGAAAAGTAGAAGTAATCAAATACATAGCAATTGCAGAAAATTTGTATTTAGATTTTTTCTTTGCAAGGAGGCAAAGCAATGACCAGAGCAAAGATTATAGCTTATGCTAAAATTAATTTGGTGCTAGACGTACTGCGCAAACGGGAAGATGGTTACCATGAAGTATCTATGGTAATGCAGGCCATTGATTTGGCGGATACGATTTTTTTGGAGGAAGCGCCGCGGAATTGGTTGGTAACAGATAATAAATATATTCCGCCTAATATGAATAATCTGGCTATGCGGGCGGTTCTTTTGATGCAGAAGCAGTTTCCCAAGGTGCCTCCATTACAGGTAACTTTAAAAAAACAGATTCCGGTGGCGGCTGGTATGGCTGGCGGCAGTACCGATTGTGCCGGTGTAATGCTGGGCATTAATAAAATGTTTCATTTGGGACTGCAGTTGTCAGAACTGGAACAGCTGGCTGCAGAGTTAGGGTCGGATGTGCCTTTTTGTTTGGGAGGGCCGACGGCACTGGCTACAGGCAGAGGGGAAAAAATCACATCGCTGCCTGATTGTCCGTCTTTATATTTTGTGTTGGTTAAGCCTCCTTTTGGCGTGTCTACGCCAAAAGTATATGGCAACCTGCATCTGGAGGAAATTTCTCATCATCCTGATGTGGATTTGTGTGTACAGGGCTTGCAAGCGGCAGATCGGCAGCAGGTATTGGCATCCTTAGGTAATTTGTTGGAACACAGTACGTTTCGGTTGCAGCCCAATGTGGAAAAGTTAAAAACGCAGATGATAGGTTTTGGCTGTCAGCATGTGTTGATGTCGGGCAGCGGCCCTACGGTGTTTGCTGCTTTTGCCGAAAAGTATCAGGCGCAGAAATACTATTATAGAATCAGAAGAAAATATCCGGGCGCAATATTGGCGCGGACAGTGGATCAATCTATGCTGAAAGAAAGGGTGAAGCTTTATGGTAACAAATAATCAAAGTGGAAGAAAGTTGGTTCCTATCAAATTGGATGGTTATAAACCATTGCGTGATGTCGTATTTGAAACATTGCGGGATGCCATCATTACACAGGTGTTGAAACCGGGGGAACGTTTGATGGAAATTCAGCTGGCTGATGAAATGGGTGTAAGCCGCACGCCTGTGCGGGAAGCCATTCGTAAGCTGGAGCTGGAGGGCCTGGTGGTAATGGTGCCGCGTAAAGGGGCTTATGTGGCCGGGGTTTCCATGAAGGATATCCATGAAGTATATGAAGTGCGTTCTGCATTGGAAATGTTGGCTGTTACACTGGCGGCAGAGCGAATTACTGAAGAGGAACTGGACGCTCTGGAACGGCAGGTGCTGCGGGAATCAGAAGAAGAAGATAAGCCTAATAAAGGCGATTTGGACAGCATTATTTATATTGACAGCAGTTTCCATGATATTATTTATCAGGCAGCACATAATCAACGCTTGGTGCAGTTTATCAATATTTTGCAGGAGCAGCTGCAGCGGTTCCGTGCAGCCTCGTTATCCACTCCGGGCAGAAGTAAAACGGCGCTGGAAGAACATAAAAAAATTGTGGAAGCGTTGTCTGAGCGCAATGGTGAACTGGCAGCACAGCTAGCCCGTGAGCATATTGAAAATGCGGAAAATGCTATGATTTCGCAAATGGAAGAGAAGGGCGAATTAAGTCCTCGATAATAGAAGAAATAGAAAGTTGTTTTATAAAACAGTGGATCGCAGACAATATCATCAGAAGAATCTGATTGCCAAAATGGGGGCAGTCAGATTCTTTTTTTGCTTGGCCATATAGATATACTGTAGTTATGAAAAAACTATGAAAATATGTATCATGTTCTAATATTTTTGCAATTGGAGTGAAAAAAGAAACAAAATTACATTTTATCCCTTGTAAAAGAATGAAAAGTACGGTAAGATATAAATATAAATAAATCTATTTTATCGATATAATAAGTTTATGGAACATTCTAGGTCATGACAGAAGGGCGGTGAACAGCATGATTGTAACAGATATTAGAATAAGAAAGGTAAATACCGAGGGGCGTATGAAAGCAATTGTATCCATTACATTTGATGATGCCTTTGCAGTACATGATATTAAAGTAGTAGAAGGCGAAAAAGGTCTGTTTGTTGCTATGCCTAGCAAAAGAATGCCGGATGGTGAATATAAAGATATTGCCCATCCAATTTCCAGCGCAACAAGAGAAATGATTCAAACGGCAGTGTTAAAAGAGTATGAGGCCATAGTAGCTGCTGCAAAAGAGGAAGAGGGAACTGAAGAATAAAGCATTTATGGAAACGCTGTTTATAGGGTGTCAAAAGAGAACGTTTTTTATGGCGCGGTAGAAATTTCTGCCGCGCTGTTTTTGTTGCCGCATATTCTATAGAACCTTTTTATTATACAATGTGAAGATGTTCATATTTTAATGATTTTTACTCCGTTCGTTTGTAATCTTTCCTGTTTTAGCGTTGGTTTTGCGTCAAAGCATATAGGGCATCAATTAAGTGTTGAAAAGAAAAATTATTCATGTTATCATAAAATTTGCAGAAAGAATAATGATTTTGCATGGGAATGTAGAGAAATGTTAAATGATTTGAGGATGACCTATGATTGGATTTTTTTCAGGACTGCTGGTTTTTCTGTTATTCGTGTTATATGATCTGGGACAAGCCAATTTATTGCCAAATATCTGGTCACGTTTGGCACGTTCCTTTTTTTTGCTTGGCTTCACAATTTTAGCTGGTTGTACAGCTGTTTTGGTGTGGGCGCAAGGTTTGCAGATATTGCTCCGGCATAGTATCAATTTTGGATTTTTACTTTGTGCGTTCTTATTTTTGGGGCTTTTAATTTATACGTTGTTTTTTGCGCTGCCTTTTCAGGAAACATATGTGGATCAGACTGCGGGCGCAAAGACCTATGATAAAGGGATGTATGCCTTGTGCCGTCATCCGGGTGTACTTTGGTTTACAGGATTTTATTGCTGCCTATGGCTCGCTTTGGGTGGTGCAGCGTTGTTTTGGTTAGCATTTTGGTATAGTTTGTTTAATGTAGGTTATGTATTGGTACAGGATTATTATACGTTTCCTCGCATATTTACTGATTATGCTCAATATAAGCGACAAGTTCCCTTTTTATTGCCTAATGTAAAAAGCTTAAAAAATTGTATTTTGACTCTGCGGAAAGTTGGTGACTAAATGAAGTTTGAACAGAAATTGAAAAAACTGACTCAGGAGGAAATCTGGCAGGAGTATTGCGGATTTTTGGATTTATCTATAGAAGAGTATATGCAGATTCAAAATCGTTTGATGCAGGAACAGATTATGCTGTGGGGCAAAAGTGCATTGGGGCAGCGGTTTTTACATGGCAGGGAAATTACCACCATTGATGAATTTCGTCAGGTGATACCGTTGACTTCTTATGAGGATTATGCTGATGTTTTGCTTCAAAAACGGGGCGATGTATTGCCCGATGAGCCTATTATCTGGATTCAGACCACTTGGGAGGGCGGACGTCACCCTATAAAAGTGGCGCCGTATACCAAAAGCATGTTGGATACATATCGCAATAATATTTTGGCTTGCATGATTTTATCTACAACAGAAGAAAAAGGTGTGTTTGATGTTCGTGCTTACGACACTTTTTTATACGGATTGGCACCGTTGCCTTATGCGACAGGGCTGTTTCCCCTCGCCTTGAATGATGAAATTTCCATACAGTTTTTGCCGCCTGTTAAGGAGGCGGTTGCCATGTCTTTTGGCGAACGTAATGTAAAAGGATTTAAGATGGGGCTTTCTAAAGGAATTGATTTTTTCTTTGGTTTGGGGAGCGTTGCTTATTTTGTTAGCCTGAGTCTTACCGAGCTGGGATCTTCCGGCGGTGGTAAGAGCAGTGTTATGTCCTGCTCCGTTCCTATGCTGGCGCGGTTGCTGCATGCACAATATTGCTGTAAAAAAGAACATAGGCAGCTATTGCCTAAGGATTTATTTAAGCTAAAAGGATTTATGGTGGCGGGCACAGACAACCACTGTTATAAAGATGATTTGGAATATTTGTGGGGCATTCGTCCTATGGAGCTGTTTGCAGGTACAGAACCAAGCTGCATTGGAACAGAAACCTGGACCCGGGATGGGATGTATTTCTTCCCGGACACCTGTTTTTATGAATTTATTCCGGAAGCGGAAATGGAGCGGAATTTATCCGATCCGTCTTATCAGCCTAAAACCTGCCTGATGAATGAGGTGATGCCCGGCGAGAAATATGAACTGGTGATTTCTGTGCTGAAGGGCGGCGCATTTGTGCGTTATCGGGTAGGAGATGTATACCGCTGTGTGGGTTTGGAAAATCAGGCGGATCATACTCGGATTCCCCGGTTTCATTACATCGATCGAATTCCGACGATTATAGATATTGCCGGTTTTACACGGATTTCTGAGCATTCTATTGCCAGTGTGATAGAATTATCCCGTCTGGATATTGTAAACTGGATAGCCATGAAAGAATATAATGAAGAGAAACGGCCGCTGCTGCATCTTTATGTGGAAATGGCACCAAATTGTCTGGCAACACAGGCGGTCAGCAAAGAAATTTTACGGGAGCATATGAGCGTCTACTTTAAATATGTAGATCAGGATTATACGGATTTGAAACGGATTTTGGGTGTTGACCCTTTAGAGATCACTATCTTGAAGTGCGGCAGCTTCGCCGCCTATGAGCAGCACAGCGGAAAGCAGCTGCGTAAAATGAACCCGTCGGTTTATGAAGTAAAAGAATTGCTGCAGATGCAGATGACAGTAGATTGGGCATACAGAGGAGGAAGGACAACATGACGAAAGACTATGCGTTTATATCAACCATTGCCTTGGTTTGCTATGTCTTTTTGCTGCTGACCTTTCTGGCCGCCAAAAAGAATAAGCTGATTCATACTTTTATGCTGGTGCTTATATGTATGATTGTGTGGACCGGCGGTTCTTTTGGTATGCGCAGTCTTTTCTGGCCTGGTGTTGATTTTTGGTATCATGTTTCTATTTTGGGTTTGACGCTGGCGCCCTATGCTTTTTTTCGATTTAGTCAGGAATTTGTAGGAGTGAGCACACCGTTTTGGTGTAAGTTTTGGCTTATCCTGGCTTGTTTTGCCAATGGCTTTAATATTTTAACCAGCAGTCTTTTGGCACCGCCGGAGTTGGTGACAGCGGCTGATGGTACGGTCTCGTTTATTTATCATATAACCTGGAAGGTTTTGATTTTGTACGGTGTAACCTTTGGGGTTAGTGTACAGATGTTTTATTTATTGTGGAAACAGGGCAAGCAGGATGAAATGATCCGCCATCAGTTTATTCCCGTTGTGGCAGGCATTTTATTGCTGTATGTCGGTAATGTTGTAATTTTTCTGCCTTGGTTTAAAGGAATTCCGGTGGATATTTTGGCCGGAGTTGTCAATGTATTTTGTCTGTTTTATGTGCTGTATGCCCGACGCATGTTTAAGTTGACCTTGTTAGTCTCAAAGGGCAGCTGCTACATGATTGCGGCGGTTTGTTCGCTGGCGTTGTTCAGCAACACGGCATTTCCGTTATATCGATTTTTGCGGACAAATTTTCAGTTTGAAGAAACTACCGGTATTTTATTGATTTCTGTCATTTTTTTGGCTGCTACCTTGTTGATTTATCAATTACTGAAGCAGCTGATTGATAAGGTTTTTATCCGTGAGGAAATTGCCCGCTCGGAAACGTTAAAAGAATTTAGTACAGCGGTATCAAAAAGTTTAAAGATAGATGAAATTTTAGATACGATGGTGCAGGTAATTCAGGATACTATTGGTGTAAAAAAGGTGTATGTTTGCTTGCCCAATCGTAACGACAGTGAGTATGCCGTTACTTACAGTACCAGCCCTTTGGATAAACGCAGTTATTATTTTAAAGCGGATAATCCTATTGTTTTGTGGCTGATTCAGCATAACAGCAGTTTGCTGCTGAAGGATTTTCGCCGGACAGTGGCCTACAAGTCTATGTGGGAAGAAGAAAAAAGTATGCTGCAGAATTTGGAAATCGAATGTCTGGTGCCGTTAATGGAAGAACGTATGCTGGTGGGCTTTATTATGCTGACCGGCAAAGAGAAAAACGCAAATTTTACCTATGATGATCTCAATTTTCTGGATTCTATTCGCGCCATCAGTTCTATCGCGGTTAAGAATTCTCATCTTTATGAAAAGGTTTATCTGGAAGCACGTACCGATGATTTGACAAATCTGCTCAACCGAAAATATTTTTACGAGATTTTGGAACGGGAGCTGGAGCAGGAACAAAAGCGCAATGGTTCTCTCAGCTTGATTCTTGTCAGTGTGGATGATTTTAAGTTGTATAATCAGCTGTATGGCACGGAAGAAGGCGATCAGGCGCTGCGGCAGGTGGCGTTGGTAATGCAGGCCTGTGTGGGGGAAAATGGTTATATTGCGCGGTACAATGGCAAAGAATTTGCTGTGATATTGCCGCAGTATGATGTATTGGCTGCCAAGGCAGTGGCCAATAATATCCGGCAGCAGGTAGTGGATATTAACAAACAGCAGCGCAATCCGCTGTATCGGCAAAAGGTGCTGACGGTAAGTGCAGGCATTTGTTCTATTCCCTATGCGGCCAGCAATATGAAGCAGTTAATGGATAATGCAGATTTGGCCTTGTATCAGGCTAAACGCAGCGGTAAAAATAAAGTGGTGATTTATTCGATTGGTGAGGTAAGGGATGACCGTGCCAATGCAGCTGAAGGCGGCACCGGGTATCAGGAAGGTATTTATTCCGAATATGCATCCACTATTTATGCGCTGACAGCCACCATTGACACCAAAGACCATTATACGTTCAGCCATTCCAAAAATGTATCTGCTTATGCCACCAATTTTGCTCGATGCTATGGTTTAAACGGCGAAAGCGTGGCGATCATTCAGGAGGCTGGTTTGCTGCATGATATTGGCAAAATCGGCATACCGGAGCATATTTTGAACAAACCGGGCCGTCTGGAATCAGAAGAATATGAAATCATGAAGCAGCATGTGGAAAACTCCATCGGCATTATTCGGCATCTGCCATCGCTTGATTATGTAATTCCGGCAGTGATTGGGCATCATGAGCGGTGGGACGGCAACGGGTATCCGCGGCGGATTGCCGGTGAGGACATTCCTTTGTCTGCCCGCATTTTGTGTATTGCAGATAGTTTTGATGCCATGGTTTCCCGGCGTTCTTATAAAGAACCTTATTCGGTAGAAAAAGCACTGCAAATTATTGAAAAAGAAGCAGGCCATCAGTTTGATCCCAAATTGGCGCCTTTGTTTGTGCAGATGGTGCGGGAAGGTACCATTCGTCCTAATTTAGAAGAATAGTAACATAAGAGGCTCTATCATAAATGCTGAAGCAGTGTGTATCAGCATTTGTGGATAGAGCTTTTTGTTGTCTGTGCAGCAATTTGGTATCTGCTGTGAAAAAATTTTCTCTTTCATATAAAGAAATTGGTTAAATTTGGTTTGCATTTTAAGATAATTGGTTTTATACTGAACATAATTAATAATAATTGATAAGATATGATTATGGGAAAAAGATTTATGAGAAGTATTTTCTATTCCGAATACTTAGGATTTTTGCTTTGCAGGTTTAAAATTTATACATTTTCTGCACAACAAAAAAAGTGGTTATATAGTAGAAAACTACTACATAACCACTAAATATGTGTTATAAATCAGTATCTGAAAATGTATAATCTATCGGACAATATCTGTTGCAGCGTCCACACGCTGCTCTGGACAGCAGCTGCACGTAT
>USPE01000012.1 GCA_900556545.1 uncultured Peptococcaceae bacterium
CAAAAGTACCATAATTGTCATAACCCCCATATTCCAATGCCAGACTGCGCAGCGTTTTTACACCTGAATACGCCCAGTGCTGTTCCACTGCTTCTTGTACCTGCGGCCAGCTTTCCAAGTAAGCCCCTTGTTCTTTCAGTGTTTGCTGAATAGAAGCAATTGCCTCTTCATCCTGACTGATCTGTCGGAAACTCATCTTATTATTTATCCCATAAGCAGCAGCCACACCGGCAGCATCGCCTTCCGCCATACCTAACGGAATTACTCTGGCACTGCCCGCCGCCAATGAAGTATAAGAAGCACTGCGGCCCACCACCAGCATACCATCAATATCTACAGGAACAAGACAGCGAAACGGCACACCGTATCGGTCCGGATTTCCCAAAATAATCCCAACAGTACGTTGCTCATTGGGCGGCACATCTACCGGATAAGAACCTAGTGCAATGACATCCTCAAAGTTACGATTTTCCAATACATCGTCCAAAGTCAACTGATATTCCCCTAAAATATGGCGGCTTTCCCGCACATACAACTGTTCAGCCGTACCCACCAGTTCGGCATTGGCAAATCCAATAAAATTTTCCTGCAGATAAGGCACAATATATTCCAGTTCGGCCTTTCCCCGTTCCATACCGGCCGCCTTACTGGCCTTGTCCAAAGGATTTACTCCAAAAATAATAAATCCGTTTACCAGTACATTGCCATCATCCTGTAAGGCAATATTTAATCCCCGCAAACGCGTCTCTTTATCCTGCGGCACATAAGCAAAACTTTCCTCATTATAGCCCCAAGCTGCTTTCTCCGTTGCTCCGGTATTTGGATTATCATCTTCGTTCAAATATTGCGCAACCTGCTGCCAATCAATACCGGATAGTTCAAATACCAAAGTTACACCGGTAACATCCTTTTTTTGTCCATAATCTTCCCCTAAATACGTATATTGTGCCCCTGCCGCTGCGGCTACGTCTGCATCTACAGTGGCATCAATGACACTTTTGGCCTTGTAGGTTACATTCGTTCCATCCTGTTGTAAAACCACGCCCTGTATTTTATTATCTTTCATCACAGGTTCTACAAACTGAGTGTTTAACTTTAAGGTTAAATTTTCTTCCTGCGTTACCATTTGCATAAACACGTCTTTGGCCAACTCAATATCAAACGCGGTACCACCTACTGCATTGTAAAATTCCTCAAAAGTACCCCGAGTCAATAATGTACCATCCCGGCCATTACACATATCAATAAAATTCAGACCGCCCAATGTCATCAAACCGCCTAAAGCCTGGTCATCCTCTACCAATAATGTTTTCATCCCATTGCGGGCAGCTGTTACTGCTGCCGAAATTCCTTCCGGATCTCCACCGACCACAATTACATCATACTGTTCATTATTATTGCAGCCCCAGATCCCCAATCCCAGCACAATGAGCAACAGTGCTGTTATCCATCTTCGTTTCATCTCGAATCTCCTTGTAGCATAAATTTATAAACCCTTTACTCATATTCTATTTTTTTGTCAGTATTTTGAAAGAGCCAGGCAAAAATACCTGGCTCCTGACTGTTATTGTTGGTTGCTCTGCTGTAAATATTGATACATATTGGCCATCAGCTGCACCACTTCAGCTACATTTGGATTTTTCTCTCCATCAGAAAAATATTCTTTTAATTCTTCTGTCATGATACCGCGTTCTTCCAACGCTTTCATGTAAACCTCATAATCATTTTCGTATTTCATACCTTCCGCGGTAGCAATGGCTCTGGCTGTGGTGCCAATAATCTGCCGATTTGGCGGATTATCATTCACTTCAATATAATCCTGTGTAATGCCTGCTTTCTTCAAAACATTATTGATCATGTTTTGATAGCGCCAGCGGCTGATTGGTTCATCCAATTTGTAATCATTGCTGTAACCGCCATCCAAAATACCCAAACTGCGCAGTACCTTTACACCGGAATACGCCCAATGATCCATAAAGTCCTCATGCACTGTAAAATCATCTAAATAGGCGCCCTGTTTTTTTAACGTGTCTTGCACTCTGCTGATTGCATTCTTATCTTGGCTCATGGTACGGAAATCTGTCTGATTATTGACTGAGTAAGCAGCGGCCACACCGGCTGCTTCCCCTTCTGCCATACCAATAGGAATAACACGGGCACTGCCCGCCGCCAACGATTTATAAGAAGCGCTGCGGCCTACTACCAGTAAGTTATCTACAATTTTAGGTACCAGGCAGCGAAACGGAATTGCATATCGATCCGGACTGCCAATGACAGTACCATAGGTTTGTGTCGCCGTTGGCTGCACATCTACCGGATAAGCCCCAATAGCAATTTTGTCCCACTGATCGCGGTTCTCTAACACATCATCAATGGTCAACTGGTATTCACCAATTATATGCCGACTTTCCCGCACATACAATTGTTCTGCTGTTGCTACCAACTCTGCATTTTCAAACCCAGTAAAGTTTTCTTGAATATAAGGAATCAAATATTCCATCTCTGCCTGCGCTCGCGTAATGCCTTCTGCTTTGCTTTCATCACTAAGCGGATCTACACCAAAAATAATCAGCGCATTGATAAGCACATTGCCATTATTCTGTCTTGCAATATTAAACCCACGCAAACGCATCATAGAATCGTGCGGCTCATATGCATAACCTTCTTCGGTATAACCCCAAGCAGTCTTTTCGGTCGCCCCCATATCTGCCGTGCCTTGTTTTAATACTTCTGCTTTAAACCGCTGCCAGTTTAGATGCAGAGAAACCTTTGTCCAATTGACACCTGACAACTCAAACACCAGTGTCACACCCATCTGCCGATCTTTCTCACCAATATCTTCTCCGGCATAGGTATAAGGCACACCAGCCGCCGCAGCCACATCAGCATCAACGGTGGCATCAATCAGGCGAGAACCGTAATAGGCACGTTCCACGCCATTTTCATCCATGCGGACACCAACAATTGTGTTGCCGTCCATAATCGGTTCTACAAACTGATTTTGCGTACGTAAGGTCAATAATGGTTCAGCAGTCACGACAGATAAAAAGAAATTGCGGGCCTCTGTAATATCAAAAGCGCTGCCGCCCACTGCATCATAAAACTCTTTAAAGAAACCTTGCGTCAGTAAAGTACTGTCACGACTCTCACACATGTCAATAAAGTTTAACTCTCCAATGGTCATCAAACCGCCCAGAGCTTCATCTTCGCCCAACAGCAACGTTTTCATCCCATTGCGGGCAGCAGAAACCGCAGCAGCAATCCCTTCCGGCTCGGTACCCACTACAATCACATCATATGCATCTTCATTAAACGTTTCGTTATTCCAGATTACCTCTTCCACAACTGTACCAGTACCACCACAAGCTGTTAATAAAAAACAACAAAGCAACACCAGCGCAATCACTCGCTTTTTCATGTGAAATCCTCCTGATTATCTTTTTTTGATTCTCTCTTTTTTCATACGTTACTTGACACTGTCTTATCTTTTAATCGGCAAATCATTTTACAGACACGCAAACGCTCTGCAAAAGAATTCTTTCTCTGCTTTTCAAAAAGAGCATACATCAAAAAGTATAACGGATAGTACTCCATAATACAAGTAAGAATCCGGTCAAGAACATTTTTTGTAAGAAAATTGCAAGAAAATCTTCACATTTTTTTCACAAAAAATCTATGATTTCTACTTGCTTTTTTTGCATGACAGGTATATTATATGTTTTGTTAGCACTCATCAAGTCCGAGTGCTAACAAAATCTTAGTTAATTATTTTATTTGTATAAAACTTTTCAGGAAAGGATCGATTTTAAATGGAAAAAACCGAATTTAAAGCAGAATCAAAACGTTTATTGGATCTGATGATCAACTCTATCTATACACATAAGGAAATCTTTTTAAGAGAAATTATTTCCAATGCCAGCGATGCAACTGACAAACGTTATTATAATGCTATGGTAAAAGGAGAAACTGGCTTAAACAGAGATGAACTTTCCATTGATGTAGCCATTGATAAAGAAAATCGTATTTTAACTGTTACAGACCATGGCTGCGGCATGTCTGAAGAAGAATTGAACACCAATCTGGGCACCATTGCCAAAAGTGGTTCACTGGACTTTAAAACCAATCAGGAAAAAAGTGATGACATTGATATCATCGGACAATTTGGGGTTGGTTTCTATTCTGCCTTTATGGTCAGCAAAAATGTAAAGGTCATTACTCGCAGTGAAGATTCTACTCAGGGTTATGTATGGGAATCAGACGGCGCTGACGGTTACACCATCACACCATGTCAAAAAGATACCGTTGGCACAGAAATCATCATGTCCATCAAAGATAATACACCAGATGATGACTATGATTCCTATCTGGATCCATATCATATTCGCGGTATTATCAAAAAATATTCCGATTACATTCGGTATCCAATCCATTTGCCAATCGAACAACGTAAAGTAAAAGAAGGCTCTGATCCTGAAAATCCTGAGTTTGAAACATATATCGAAATTCAGACTGTAAACAGCATGACACCATTGTGGAAAAAGATGCCGGCTCAAATTTCAGAAGAAGAATATCAAAAATTCTATAAAGAAAAATTTATTGATTACGAAGATCCTATGCTGACCATTCACAGCAATACAGAAGGGTCCGCTACCTATAATGCTTTATTGTTTGTGCCGGCTCATCCGCCATATGATTTTTACAGCAAAAATTTTGAAAAAGGATTACAACTCTATGCCAGCGGTGTCCTGATTATGGATAAATGCGCCGATTTACTGCCGGATTATTTTGCCTTTGTTCGCGGATTGGTAGACTCGCAGGATTTGTCCTTAAATATTTCCAGAGAAATGCTGCAGCATGATCGTCAATTAAAATTAATTGCTACCAGCTTAGAAAAGAAAATCAAATCCGAATTGCTCAAACTGCAAAAAAATGATCGGGAAAAATATGAAGCATTCTTTGAAACCTTTGGCTTACAGCTGAAATTTGGTATTTACAGCGACTACGGCACCCATAAAGAAATGCTGCAGGATTTGATTATGTTCTACTCTTCCACCGAGAAAAAACTGGTTACTTTAAATGAATATGTAGAACGAATGAAAGAAGATCAAACCAGCATCTATTACGCTTGCGGCAAAACCATTGACCAGATTAATCTGCTGCCGCAAATTGAAATGTTCCAGGAAAAAGGCTATGAAGTATTGTATTTAACCGATGATGTAGATGAATTTGCTTTAAAAGTAATTCGTGATTATAAAGAAAAACCTTTCAAATCAATTGCCGATGGCGATATTGATTTAGAAAGTGCTGAAGAAAAAGAAGCTGCTGCACAAAAAGCCGAAGATAACAAATCCTTATTGGAATTCTGCACAAAAGCACTGGAAGGTAAGGTAAAGGCAGTAAAACTTTCCACCAGATTAAAAACCCATCCAGTTTGCTTGTCCAGCGAAGGTCCAATTTCCATCGAAATGGAACGGGTATTGGATACCATGCCAGAACCAAATTATCATAAAGCAGAACGGATTTTGGAAATCAATGCCAATCATCCGATTTTCCAAACACTGTGCAATGTATATCCAACTGATGAACAAAAAGCAACAGCTTATATCAATGTCTTATACAACCAGGCATTATTGATTGAAGGGTTAACCATCGAAGACCCTGTGGCCTATGCCGATGCCGTTTGCAGCTTGCTGACCAAATAAAATTCTTTAACTCATAAGAAAAAGAGCTGTGCAGGACACTTGTACAGCTCTTTTTTGTTCATTCAAAACAACTCTTATCAAACAAAAAGCTGAGCAGCACATGCCCAGCTTTTTTTCATATCTAGTTACGATAATCCATTTATTCTTCTTCATTGATACGCACAATATCTGCACCAATGGTTTGGAACTTTCTAATTAAATCCTCATATCCGCGGTCAATATGCTGCAGTTCTGTAATTTCTGTCTGTCCTTCTGCTACCAGAGCAGCAATAATTAACGCCGCTCCCGCCCGCAAATCGGTAGCTTTCACTTTGCAGCCCGTTAGCCTGGAAACACCTTCTACAATGGCACTGCGTCCGTCAATTTTGATATTAGCACCCATACGCCGCAATTCATCTGCATGCATAAAGCGGTTTTCAAACACCGTTTCTGTGAAAACGCTGGTTCCTTCTGCCACGGTCATCAAAGCCATAAATTGCGCCTGCATATCCGTTGGAAAACCAGGATAAGGCATCGTTTTAATATCCACAGCTTTTAACGGCTGTTTTCCAATAATACGCAGATTATTACCTTCCTCATGAATTTCCATCCCGCACTCCACCAATTTGGCGATCAACGGTTTGATATGATCAACAATCACATTTTTGACAGTCAGATCGCCCCCGGTAATGGCGGCGGCAATCATATAACTTCCGGCTTCAATGCGGTCAGGTATAATTGTATAATTGGTACCATGCAATTTTTCAACGCCTTCTACTTTGATTACATTAGTGCCTGCACCACGAATCATCGCACCCATACTATTGAGATAATTGGCTAAATCAACAATCTCCGGTTCTTCTGCTGCATTTTCAATAATTGTAGTACCTTCTGCTGTTGCAGCTGCCATCATAATATGCTCGGTTGCACCCACACTGGGAAAATCCAGATAAATTCTGGCGCCTTTTAGCTTGCCGTCTATCACAGTTGCATTCATGTCACCATGATTGATCTGAATATCGGCACCCAATGCTTCTAATCCTTTTAAATGCAAATCGATAGGCCGTGTGCCAATGGCACAGCCGCCAGGCATAGAAATTTTAGCTTTGCCCAATCGGGCCAGCAATGGCCCCATAATTAATACACTGGCTCTCATTTTTTGAATATAATTATATGGGGCATTGTAATTATTTAGATTGCGACTATCAATTGTCATTGTATGGTCCTCAATGGTAACCTTAGCGCCCAAAATTTCCAGCACTTCTTTTATAGTCGCTACATCGGACAGTTTCGGCACATCATGTAATACAGTAATATCTTCTGCTAACAATGCACCTACAATAATAGGCAATACAGCGTTTTTCGCTCCACTGATTGTAACTTCTCCGCGGATGGTATTTCCGCCTGTTACGATAATTTTATCCAAGTCTGTTGACCTCCCTCTAGGAGTAGTTCTATTTACGCATAATATACAAGAATACATATTTACGATCCTACCAATAAGTATATGTGTTCTTGTACCTTATGAGTATAATATATGCAAATTTTTTTATAATGTTCGTAACAGCTATTCATCACGTATATTTACACACTATTTTTTAATAATACCGCATTTTTGCCCATTGGTCAAACAAAAATTTGGTAACAATGTTAATATTGCTGATAAATGACCGGAGTAGCTAAATACAGAATTGTTTGCGAATCTCGCTCAGCAAAAGCAAAATTATAGTTTATCGTTTCCCCGCCTATTTTAAGACCATGGCGCAATTGCGGGGAATATCCCGATGCCTGCTGTACTGAATCAAGATAATGTAATGCTGTTTCATCTACACCTAATCCTTGCTGCAGTTCCCCAAGCAGCTGCTCTCTGGTGTGCATAGTTAAACATTCAGGAAATTCAGTAATGATTGTAACGCCTACAGGTTGGCAATCTTTATAAGTATCTGCAAAGCTTTGCCACAATGCATAATAATGCTGTGCTATCTGAAAATCTTCTGTAATCAACTGTAATTCAATATATATCTTATGTCCTCGCTGCAGCATACTGCTGTTTAACGTGCTGCCATCCAACAAATTTCCCTGATATTGCCCAGCCTTTATCTGCAACCGTTCTTCCACTGTATTTTGCAACCCTGGACGATTATATAAAGAAAACCATCCTTCTATGACATAACCCTTGATTGGCAACTGATAATCATTACATAACCAATGCAATCGTTGTAAATCCCCTGTAAGATAATCCGCACTAACTGGTTGGGGTAATAACAAATTTACCATAAGACCTAATGTTGTCAATAACGCCGCTTTTTTTCTCATAACAGTTCATCCCTTCCATCGCCTTCTCACTTCTAGTATGGACTGCCCTGCGCTATTTTTATACCTGAGTCTGCGCTTTATTCAAAATATTTCGTCTGATAATAAAAATTTTCATATACTGTTTCTCCTGTCATTCACGATAAAAAACTTATAAACACCGTTTTCAATATATTTACATCGTTATAATAAAATCCTCTCTTCACAAAATTTAATAAAAAAAGAGCTGCCTCCGTAAGGAAACAGCTCTCATTATTAGCGAACACTCAAACGAGCATTTGCTCTTGCCAAGGCAGCCTGTGCTCTGGCAACATCAATATTTTCTTTTTTTGCAATCCGTTCCTGCGCCCGTTTTTTGGCCGCTTCCGCTCTTGCAAAATCAATATCTGTACTTTTTTCAGCTGCTGGCGCAATAATGCTGATCACGTTATTGGAGACTTCAATAAATCCGCCGGACACAACCAGTTTTTCTGTGCCAGATGCTGTTTTATAAGTAATTACACCTGGTTTCAAACCTGCCAGCAACGGTGCATGATTTGGCCAAATACCAAGATCACCATCTACCGCTGGAACAACTACAGATGTACTTACATCCTGCAGCGCAATCTGTTCCGGTGTAATAACTTCTAATTTCAGGGTCTTATCAGCCATTTGCCAATCCCCCTTACGCCATCATACTTTTGGCTTTTTCTACGGCATCTTCAATAGTACCTACCATCAGGAATGCACCTTCTGGCAGATCATCATATTTACCTTCCAGAATTTCCTTAAAACCACGAATGGTATCTTTTAATGGAATATACTGGCCTGGGTTACCTGTAAACTGTTCTGCAACGAAGAAGCACTGAGACAGGAAACGTTCTACTTTACGAGCACGAGCTACTGTCAATTTCTGTTCGTCAGTCAATTCGTCCATACCCAAAATAGAAATGATATCCTGCAGTTCTTTATATTCCTGCAGAACCTGCTGTACACCACGAGCTACTTCGTAATGTTCTTCCCCTACAATCTGAGGGTCCAAAATACGAGAAGTAGAATCCAGTGGGTCTACTGCAGGGTAAATACCTTTTGCAGAAATATCACGGTTTAATACAGTTTTCGCATCCAAGTGAGCGAATGTAGTAGCAGGAGCAGGGTCAGTCAAGTCATCGGCAGGCACATATACAGCCTGTACAGATGTGATAGAACCTTTATTAGTAGATGTAATACGTTCCTGCATGGCACCCATTTCGGTTGCCAGAGTTGGCTGATAACCTACAGCAGATGGCATACGGCCTAACAGCGCAGATACTTCAGAACCAGCCTGGGTGAAACGGAAAATGTTATCAATAAACAGCAATACGTCCTGACCCTGAACATCACGGAAATATTCAGCAATGGTCAAACCAGTCAGCGCAATACGCATACGTGCTCCAGGTGGTTCGTTCATCTGACCGAATACCATGGCTGTTTTATTAATAACGCCGGACTCTGTCATTTCTACCAGTAAGTCTTTCCCTTCACGGGTACGTTCCCCTACACCAGCAAATACAGAATATCCACCATGTTCGTACGCAATGTTACGAATCAATTCCTGAATCAATACAGTTTTACCTACACCAGCACCACCGAACAGACCGATTTTACCACCTTTTACATATGGACAAATCAGGTCAATAACTTTAATCCCGGTTTCCAGAATTTCTTTTGCAGAGTTCTGTTCAGCAAAAGTAGGAGCTTCTCTATGGATTCCCCATCTTTCTCCGCCTTCAATTGCTCCGTTATTATCAATGGTGTCACCAACTACATTTAATAAACGGCCCAGAGTTGCATCCCCTACTGGAACTGTAATAGCAGAACCAGTGTCTACAGCAACCATGCCGCGAATCAGACCATCTGTGGAAGACATGGCTACGCATCTTACAGTATTATTACCCAGATGCTGTTCCACTTCCAATGTCAGATTAACTTCAAAATTTTTATCATCCTGGTCTGCTGTCCGCACTACAACCGCATTGTAAATAGCAGGCAGATTATCAGCGGTAAACTCAACGTCTACAACTGGACCAACGATTCTAATAATTTTACCCTTATTCAAGATTGGTAAACCTCCTTTATCTCATAATCGCCTTCTATATTAGTTCAGCGCATTTGCACCGCCGACAATTTCAGTAATTTCGTTAGTAATTGCAGCCTGACGTGCACGGTTATATTCCAGATCCAACCGACCAACCAGAGCACTGGCATTATCGCTGGCAGCAGACATTGCAGTCATACGAGCGCCATGTTCCCCTGCTTTTGCTTCTGTTAATGCACTGAATACCTGGTTTGCTAAATATAAAGGCAGAATTTGACTTAACACGACATCCGGAGATGGTTCAAAAATATAATCCAAACCATCGCCAGCTTCACTTTCCGGTGTTTCAATCGGGAGTACTTTCACAGCTTTTGGAATCTGTGACATAGCACTGCGGAATTCCGCATATACAATGTGAACTTCATCATATTTCCCTGTAACATAAGCGGTTTTTATCATTTTTGTGATAGCATCCGCGTCAACAGCAGATGGAATATCATTGACATTCAAAAATTCTTCATCGATGGTATAACCACGCTTCTGGAAGAAATCTCTGGCTTTTTTACCAACTGCTACAATACCAACCTCATAGCCGTTTGCTACAGTATTTTCTACCTGCATAAGAGCTTCCTTCATGATGTTAGCATTATAACCACCGGCCAATCCTTTGTTGGAGGCAAAAACAACGAAACCAACTCGTTTTACTTCTCGAACTTCCAGCAATGGATCAGTAGCACTTGCACCAGCAGATGCTACAAGTCGAGAAAGTACTTCTTTCAATTTATCTTTATAGGGACGAGCGGATACTACAGACCCTTGCGCACGACGCAGTTTTGATGCAGATACCAGTTTCATCGCCTTTGTGATTTTACCGGTATTCTGGACACTGCGAATCCGCCGTTTTATTTCCTTACCACTAGCCAAACCTTATTCACCACCCTCTCAAAGAATCAAACTACTTCGTAGCTTACGCCTGGAAACTTGCTTTGAATTCGTTGATGGCTTTTACCAGCGCTTCATCAGCAGCACCTTCCAGTTTTCCTGTAGATGCAATTACGTCTAATACACTGGCTTTATAGCTGGAGGATTTCATAAAGTTTAACAAACCTTTTTCAAATGCGCCGATCTGATTAACAGCCACATCATCTGTAAAGCCTTTAGAAATCGCATAAATTACTACAACCTGATCTTCAACAGGCATTGGTACATACTGACCCTGTTTCAGAATTTCCATTACGCGGGCGCCACGATCCAGAGTTGCTTTTGTAGCAGCATCCAAATCGGAACCAAACTGTGTAAACGCTTTCAGTTCGTTGTACTGTGCCAGGTCCAAACGCAGGTTACCAGAAATTTTCTTCATGGCTTTAATCTGTGCAGAACCACCTACACGGGATACAGATACCCCAGCATTGATAGCTGGACGAACACCGGCATTAAACAGGTCGGCTTCCAAGAAGATCTGACCATCTGTAATAGAAATTACGTTTGTTGGAATATACGCACTGATATCACCAGCCTGGGTTTCGATGATTGGCAGAGCAGTCATAGAACCGCCTCCCAGTTCATCTTCCAGTTTTGCAGCACGTTCCAATAAACGAGAATGCAGATAGAATACATCACCTGGATAAGCTTCACGTCCTGGAGGACGTTTTAACAGCAGAGACAATTCACGATAAGCAACAGCCTGTTTGGACAGGTCATCGTATACAATCAAAACATCTTTGCCGTTGAACATAAACTCTTCACCCATAGCAGCGCCTGCATACGGAGCGATGTATAACATTGGAGCTGGTTCAGATGCAGTCGCAGCAACTACGATACTGTATTCCATTGCACCAAACTCTTCCAATTTGCTTACTACGTTAGCTACAGTAGATGCTTTCTGACCTACAGCAACATAGATACAAATTACGTCTTTACCCTTCTGGTTAATAATTGTATCAATTGCTACAGCGGTTTTACCAGTCTGACGGTCACCGATAATCAATTCACGCTGACCTTTACCAATTGGCACCAAAGCATCAATACATTTAATCCCAGTCTGTAATGGCTGATGTACCCCTTTACGAGTAATTACACCAGGCGCAACAGATTCTACAGGTCTGTATTTATCTGTTACAATTGGCCCTTTCCCGTCAATGGCTTTACCAGTAGCGTCAACAACACGCCCCAACAAAGCTTCACCTACCGGAACTTCAACGATACGACCTGTTCTTTTAACAGGGTCACCCTCTTTAATATGTTTGTATGGGCCTAAGATAACGCAACCAATGTTGTCTTCTTCCAAGTTCTGTGCCATACCTTGCACACCGCCTGGGAATTCCAGAAGTTCATTTACCATCGCATCTTTTAAGCCATAAACACGAGCAATACCGTCACCTACTTCGATTACGGTACCAATATCACTAGCTTCTATGTTTTTATCATAGTTTTCGATTTGATTTTTCAGAATGGAACTAATTTCCTCTGGTCTGATATTCATTTTAGTCCCTCACCCCAATCTTTTAAAACTGTACTTCATGTAATTTATTTTTCATACCAGCAAGGCGGGCACCTACAGTGCCGTCATAAACCTTGTCACCAAATGTTACAATCATTCCCGCCAACAAACTTGCATCAACACTGACGTTCAGTTTTACGGTTTTCCCAGACATACTTGCCAACTGGGCACTGAGAGCAGATTCCTGCTCTGCAGTTAACGGATATGCAGAAACGACATCAGCATAAGCAATGTTGCGGACTTCATCAGCATAATCGCGATAAGCATTGTAAATATCAGCAATAAATTCTTCTCTGGCTTTATCAATGATTACGCAAAGAAGATTGATGATATTGGCATCTACCCGACTGGCAAATATCTGTTTTACAATTGCTTTTTTTGTATCATTGCTGACGGTCTGGCTGATTAAAATTTCTTTTAATTCAGCATTATTTTCAATTGTATCAACAACAGCCTTCAGATCATCCTGATACTGGTCGATACTATTTTTTTCCTGACCAATCTGTAAGAGAGCCTGCCCGTAACGTTTCGCTACTGCCGAATTCATCATTTCGCTTCCCCTACCTCTTTCACAAAGTTATTGACCATGTTCTGATGATCTGCAACATCAATTGTTTTACCAACAACTTTAGATGCAGCCAACACTGCCAGGTCAGCAATTTCATTTCTGATTTCATTTAAAGCTTCTGTTTTTTCACGTGCAATTTCATCCTGCGCTTTTGCAGTCAGTCTTGCAGCTTCTTCTCTCGCTTCGGTTACAATATCGGCTTTTGTTTGTTCACCGATTTTTGCAGCCTGATTAATAATTTCCTGCGCTTCAGCTCTGGCATTCTGAATCTGAGCTGCATATTCATCTCTCAGTTTTTGAGCTTCCAGTTTTGCTTCTTCAGCAGAATTCAAATTATTAACAACTTCCTGTTTACGGCTGTCCAGCATGTTGCAGACAGGTTTATACAAAAAGACTTTCAGTACAACTACCAAAACAATGAAGTTAATAATCGCAAAAATAGCTGTAGATGGATTAATATCCACGTATACAACCTCCTCTCATGCGGGGTCATTTTTCATACATATTTGTCAAAACATTGTGTTTTTATTCGTATTTCTTAATTATCGGTAATATTAATATAGGCGATTGGACCAAGTCCCAATCGCCTACTTAGACCCTTACATTACCTTGTTTGTGATTACTTGCTTGATCAATAAGCGTTCATTACATGTTACCTAAAATCATGAAGGCAATCAATAAGCCGTAAATTGTTAATGCTTCCATAAATGCCAGAGCCAAAATCAAGGATGTACGAATATCACCAGATGCTTCTGGCTGACGAGCGATAGCTTCCATAGCTTTGCTGGCAGCTAAACCCTGACCAATACCAGGGCCGATTGTAGCGATAGCAACAGCTAAAGCAGCTGCAATTGCGATTAATTCCATTTAAGTTCCCCCTCCTTCCAATACTTTATTGGGAATCTTCAAAACAAATAATTATACCAGTTTTGAAATAAGATTAACCTAATATATCAAGACTTAGTGATGTACTGCTGTTGCCTCTTCTAAATAGATTGCGGTTAACAGAGTAAATACAAAAGCCTGGATAGCACCAAATAAGACACCTAAGAACTGCATTGACAGCGGTAACAACAATGGACATAACGCAGCCAAACTTACTACTACCATTTCTTCCCCATAGATAGCCCCATAAAGACGAAGCGCCAGAGATAATGGTCTGGTAAACTGTTCCAAAATGTTCAGCGGAACCATCAAAATTGCGATTGCCGGCATTGGTCCAACTAAGTGTTTGCAATAACCAATAATACCGTTTGTTTTGATATTATAATACAATACCAAGAAGAATACGCAGATTGCTAAACCAGCAGTCGTGCTTACGTTACTGGTTGGCGGTTTCAACCCCGGCAGTGTGCCAGCCATTGGCAGCATACCAGAATAGTTGGAACATAAAATCAAAATGAAGAAAGTTGCCAAAAGCGGCATAAACCGTCTAGCTCTTTTTCTTCCTAAAATGTCAGAGAAGAAATTTTCATACATTTCAATACCATATTCCAGAACATTCTGCAGACCAGAAGGAATCCGCTGCATATTTCTTGTTCCCAGAAAACATACCACTGCGATTAACAGCATAACGCCCCACATGGTAGTAATTTCGCTTGTTACTTCTAATGGCCCAATGTAAAACAACGGAGCAGATGCACCATGTTCAGCACTAGCATAAGCAACATTTGTTAGAAACATTCAATTCACCCCTTTCGTTCACGGAATAAAGTATTTAAGTTCTTTAAAAAAATATAATTTTTAACAGCCAACAAACCCAAAGCTGTTCCAATTAACATCACTACATTTTTATACACAAGCGCCATTGCCAACACATTGATTCCTTGCCGGAAAATGAAAACAACGGTACTTATTTTGCCGCCAGGACTATTGAATGCCCGCCAAGTCCAGAAATTATTGAACAAGCTGACAGCCAGTCCCCATATAAATCCCACAATAACCGGAAACAATACAGATTCTAGCATATTTCTTCCTTTCTAGCTACTTCATATTTCTTATACCTTGCATTCTATATCCTTATTATTGAATTATTCTCGTTCATTTGGATCTTTTGGATGCTGCAGCTGATCCACCTGCTCGATAAACAGACGAAACCCTGCACAAATACCAATCAGTACCCCCAACAGCCAAAATATGTCTGGCGTTCCCAGCTTACTGTCCAACCAACGGCCGGCCATCGCTGCAATCGCCACATTTACCAACATCGTAACTCCAAAACTGAGGCCAAGACCAATATATTGACCCGCACTGGAAGGTTTTCTAAAATTACCGGGCATAGCTGCACCTCTCATTTCATAACTCCTACCTTATTTATTTTACTAGATGTGGCCTGTCAACACAACACAAAATCTTCACAGGATTGCCAAAACTTAATAAATATTTATTATTTTATTGAAAGTCCCACTTAAGAAAATTTGTGCAAGCTGCAGAATATAGCTGCAATATAAACTATAATACAATAAAAAAGAGAAAGCAAGCCGAAATTCTCCTTTTTATCTAACTATAATTTATTCTTCTACATAAAGCACAACAATACATCATTAATAGCCAAATTACTTTTCCGCCGCATATATCGCATCAAACAAATAAAAATGCACAAAAAAAGATGGCACTGCCATACTGCAAACACAACAGAAAAACCTACTACATTCATTAGATTTTACCTCGCATTCACAAAAACAGCCCATCTATCATTGCTAAAACAAACCTTTACATCCAATTTTCCGGACGCATTTCTCTAATCCCAAAATAATACTCAATTGCGGCAGTAATACGTCCGCAAGCTTTTCCATCCCCATAAGGATTTACCGCATTCGCCATTTTATGATAAGCTGCCTCATCAGTCAGCAACTGCAGCGCTGTATCATAAATCAAATCTTCATCCGTGCCCACCAGCCGCACTGTTCCAGCAGTAACAGCCTCCGGCCGTTCGGTCGTATCACGCAGCACTAGCACAGGCTTGCCCAATGCCGGCGCTTCTTCCTGCAAACCGCCCGAATCGGTCAAAATCAAATCCACACGGGCCATCGCATTGGCAAAAGGCTCATAGTCCAACGGCTCAATAATATGAATCCGTTCCAAATCCCCCAAAATCTGCGCTGCCAGTTCACGCACCTTAGGATTTTTATGAATTGGAAAAATAAACTGCACTTCCGGCAATGTTTCATGCAACCTGCGCACAGCCTGAAAAATGTGCGCCATCGGCGCGCCCTGATTTTCACGACGATGAGCAGTAATCAATACTTTCTTTGCCGGACTCTCCATCAACTGCTGCAAACCCTCATCAATAAACTGATACTCATTTTTTACAGTAGCCAACAACGCATCAATGACTGTATTACCGGTAACAAAAATAGCATCATCTTTTCCATTTTCTTTTAAAAGATTCTGCCGCGCCTCCGGTGTCGGTGAAAAATGCAGTGTAGCCATAACACCAGTCAATTTGCGATTTGCTTCTTCTGGATATGGAGAATACATATTACCAGAACGCAGCCCCGCCTCTACATGTCCAACCGGAATCTGCTGATAAAACGCCGCCAAAGTTGCAGCAAATGTTGTTGTCGTATCACCATGAACCAACACCAGATCCGGCTTTTCCTGCTGTAAAATCTGCTCTAAACCGTGCAAAACACCAGCCGTAATATCAGTCAGCGTTTGATTCTTTTTCATCAAGTTTAAATCAAAATCCGGTTTAATATGAAATAATTCCAGTACCTGATCCAACATCTCACGATGCTGCGCAGTTACAGCCACTACACTTTGCAAATTTTCATTTTGTTCAATAGCCTTCACCACCGGCGCCATCTTAATGGCCTCCGGTCTAGTGCCAAATACACACATTATTTTTTTCATAATTGCTCATCCTATAAAGTATTATTTTACAGTTTCAACTGCTGCACCTCTACCCCAGCCTGCTGAAAAAACTCCATGGCCCGTTCATCAGGATAGTCCCCGGCAAACACCACACGGACAACGCCCGCATTAATCAGCATTTTTGCACATAAAGAACAAGGTGCCGTTGTAGAATACAACGTACTGCCCTCAATAGAGATTCCCAAATTGGCAGCCTGAATCATAGCATTTTGCTCCGCATGCAACGCCCGGCACAGCTCATGCCGCTCACCGGACGGAATCCCCATCTGCTGCCGCAAACACCCAGTTTCAGCACAATGGGCCAACCGCTTAGGCGCTCCATTGTAGCCAGTGGTTAAAATGTGCTTATCTTTGACCAGAATTGCCCCAACTTGACGGCGCAGGCAAGTAGACCGTTTAGCAACCACCGATGTGATTTCCATAAAATACTGATCCCAATCTGGTCGTTGTGGCATAGCATCCATCAATTAATACCTGCTGTAATCCTTTTTGGCTTCCAACCGTTTCTCCTGCC
>USPE01000013.1 GCA_900556545.1 uncultured Peptococcaceae bacterium
TAGCAGAACCAAGCCTGCAGTCAAGGGCAACGCCGCTAACGCGGTGCCGGGCACCCTTGATTGCAGGCTTTTTGTTCTGCTGAAATCCGCTTGCGCGACGGGGATGAAACCATTCCTTAGAGCCGGTTTTTATTTCATTTAGAATTCCAGACTGTCTGTGTTCAGCAGAAAATATTTCATTCCCATAATGACAAAACCTTCATCATTGCGCCATGGCTTTTTTGTTCCGTTGACAATAATGATTTTCTTGAAAGAATCCGGAATGTTGCGCAGGGAGTTGAATTCCTGATTTTGTTTTTCTTCGGAAGTCATATCATAAGCAACTTGAATATAATGTCGTTGACTTCCTCGGTTAATGACAAAATCGACTTCTAGTTGTTTACGTACACGATTGCCTAACTTGTCTTTGGCAAATACATCTACCATACCTACATCGACATTGTATCCTCGCATCAGCAATTCATTATAAACGATATTTTCCATAATATGTGTTGGTTCCTGTTGTCTGAAATTTAATCTGGCATTTCGGAGTCCCAGATCAGTGAAATAATATTTTAGATTTGCTCCAATATATTTTCTGCCCTTTATATCATAACGGTTTGCTTTCGCAATCAGAAAGGCTTCTGTCAGATAGTCAATGTGCTTGGAGATAGTTTTGTTGGAATAATTCATTTGACGTTCGCTGGCGAAAGTATTAGATAATTTTGAAGGATTTGTCGGCGCACCAATTACGGAAGCAAGCACATCCACCAGAATACTGATTTCATCAACGCTTTGCAGTTTATTTCGTTCAATGACATCTTTAAGATATACATTGGTAAAAATATTTTTCAGATAATCTGCTTTTTGCCGCTCGCTTTGAAAGAGTGCAACCTGAGGAAGTCCGCCGTAAGTCATGTATTCATCCCAGGCATCTTCGTAATCGCCATGATAAGCGGAGAAAAATTCCGCGAAAGAGAGCGGATAGATTCTAATTTCATCACCTCGGCCGCGAAACTCGGTAACGATATCGCTGGAAAGAAACTTAGAATTACTGCCCGTTACATAGACATCTATATTTGGCATACGCAGCAAGCTGTTCAGTACCTCTTCAAACCGCGGCATAAATTGCACTTCGTCCAGTAAGAGGTAGTAGTTGCTGTCATCTGTCATTGCCTCCTTAATATAACGGTAGCATGTTTGAGGTTCTCTTAGTGCTTCATTTTCAATGCCATCTAAAGCAATTTCAATGATGTGTTTGTCATCAATGCCATGTTCAAGAAGATAATTTTTGAAAATAGTAAAGAGTAAAAAAGACTTTCCACATCGGCGAATACCCGTAACAACCTTTATCATATGATTATCTTTTCGTTCTATCAGCTGCTGAAGGTAAGTATTTCTTTCAATTTCCATTCAATCACTCCTAATT
The DNA here is from genome assembly GCA_900556545.1 of uncultured Peptococcaceae bacterium. Taxonomy (GTDB): domain Bacteria; phylum Bacillota; class Peptococcia; order Peptococcales; family Peptococcaceae; genus UBA7185. Next base: position 1,409 of record USPE01000013.1, read on the forward strand.
TACGTGCATTGCACGCTTTTTGGTAATGAAATTGTAACGCAATCAAAAAGAAAAATCAAGATACACTCCTAATTTATGTGCATTTGCACGTTTTTTAGTAATGATAGTGCAGCGTAATCAAAAAAGAATCAATATATACTGTTAATTTGTATGCATTTGTATGTTTTTATGTATTGAACTATGGTGTGACAATTTCTTAGAGCTGGATTTATAGGAAATATAAATAGGGAGCAGATTCAACTGATAATGGTTTGAGTCTGTTCCCTATTTTTCGTCCGGAATATAGCACAGTACGTCTTCTACTTCACAGTCCAGAAGATCGCAGAGATGATTTAGCGTTGCGGTGGAGATGTTTCGATTCTGCTTTAAGGAATCCAGCGTACCGCGACTGAAATTGTAGTCTTTGATCAGATTGTATGTTGTAATACCTTTTGCTTTCATTGTTTTCCATAAAGGCTCAAAAGAAATCATAAGCCGCACCCCCTATATCATTCCATTATATGGTGTGGGGGGATTGTTGAATATTCCCGACATATCGGGTATAATGGGTGAAAATATAAAGTGTTTTGGATTAGTTGTCCGAATTGTAATAGGGAGATGACAAAATGCTGAAAATTGAACAATTGTATTATTTGACACAAGTAGCTAAGTATAATTCTATTAATAAAGCAGCAGAAAGTTTATATATAACTAAGGCAGCGGTCAGCAGTTCCATCAAACAATTAGAAAAACAATGTGGATATCCTATATTAGAGCGAACATATCGAGGTGTACGTTTGACAAAGAATGGTGAACGGGTTGTAAAAATAGCGGAACAAGTACTGAGCTTGTGTGACGAAATAGAACGATTAGGGAATGAAAAAAGTGAACTGGTTGAGAAAAAGGATTTAATTGTGCCAAATCAGATATTAAAATTATTGTCCTCCAAATTGATAGGTATTAATTCAGATGTGTTGGATTATTTTATTTTACATGAGGTTGAGAATAATATAGAGAAAATATGTGAACTATTAAAAGAGAATGTATTAGCATTAGTAGGAGTAGTAGAAGATGACATAAAGGTTATTGAAAAATATACAGATATTTATTGTCATGAATTGTGGAGATCAAAATTATATCCGGTAAGTAATAAAAAAACAAAGTGGGTTGATAAGGAGAAAAAAGTAATTACATTTGAAGAATTGGAAACTTTGCCTTTGATTACTATGCCTGGAATGAATCAGAAAAGGGAAAATATAGTATTACAAACTATAGATCCAGATATCTATGCAGAAGCAATTTTAAACGATTTAGGAGTTGGAGTTGTTGCGAAGTATTCCCCAGAAATATTTTCTCATGATTACAAAAAATTTAAAGTATATGAGCCTTTAAGTGCTGAAACTGCGATTTTTATTTTGTTTCATAGGAAAAATATTATTGAAATGCAGTCTTTAGCTAAAATGTTAAAAATTTTTTAAATACAATCGTGAATTATATGAAGATGCTATGAAATGACAATATTTGTTGCTTCATAGCTTTTTTTATAAGTAAAATAGTAATTTACTTATAGTAATAAGTCTGCATTTCAATGTCTTCTTGATAAATTAAATTTATGATACTATGAGTTCACAGGAAGAAACATCGATGTTGATTTAGATAGAGAATAAATTAAGTAAGCAAGATTCAAAAAAGTTAGGAGTGTGATTCAGAGTGAAAACGGAATCAAGTAAAGCGGGCTTAAAAACAATGATTCATTTTATTATCATGGTAATTTTATATGTTTTTGTTAGTACAGCAGAACCCTTGGCCCCTATCACCCCCGCAGGTATGCAAATGTTAGCCGTGTTTCTTTTTGTACTATGGGGTTGGATGACTATTGGTTTTGTATTTCCTAGTTTAGCGGGTATCTGGTTGTTAGGTTTTAACGAAATAATCGGTCATAACGGTGCTTTTGCAGGTAGTTTTGGTAATCCTGTAGTAGCACAGATGTTATTCATTTTCTTTTTAATTAAACTACTGGAAATTAATCGCGTTCCAGAAGTAATCGCTACTTGGAGTATGAGTCGTAAAATTGTACAAGGTAGACCAATGATTTATAGTTTAGTTGTTTTATTGATTACTTGTTTAATGGGCATGGTAAATATGTTTTTGGCTATTTTGGTTATGTGGGCTATTATGTATGGTGTATTTGAAAAAGTGGGCTACAAAAAACATGATACTTATGTGAATGTAATGTTAATAGGTATTGTAATGTTCTCAATGATGGGCCTGATTATTTTCCCATTCGTAGATAACGGTTTGATAATTATGAGTGCATATGCTAACATTACCGGTTCTCCTATACCATATGGTTCATATCTTATGACAATGATTCCTGTTACAATTGTTTTGGCTGTTGTTTGGTTGTTAGTTGGTAAATATATTTTACGTATGGATATGAGTAAAATTAAAGATGCAGATAATAGTGTGTTAGATATGAGTTTATTAAATGTTACTAAACAACAAGTTGCAAGCATGGTTATTATTGTTGTATTTATTTTAAGTTTGTTATGTCAAAACTTTATTCCTGAATATATTCCAGTTTTAGGAATGATTGCACAATCTAATGTTTTTGTATCTATCGTAATTTGCTTTGGTATTGGTGTGTTATGGCATATTGATGGTAAGCCAGTAATGGAATTTAACAAGTTAGCTGGTGGTATTGTGTGGGATAGCTGGTGCTTAACAGCTTTTGTATTACTGCTTACTGCTCAGTTAACAGGGCCAGACACAGGTATTACAGCCTTCTGCGTAAAAGTATTACAGCCGATGCTTGGTGGTTTAGGTGTATATGCATTAGTAGTTGTTGTAATGATTTTTGCATTCATTATAACCAATGTTTGCAACAACATTGTAGTTACCTTATGTATAATTCCCATTATGTTTGCATTATCACAGACAATGGGCTTTAATATTCAACCTGTAGCTATGGTAATAATGATGGCTTCTCACTTTGCATTACTTACTCCGGCTGCAAGTGGTCCAGCGGCATTAATGTTCGGTAACACAGGTTGGCTTTCCAAAGGAGATATCTATAAAGTGGTTCCTCTTCAATTAATATCAGCTCTGCTGGTGGTGTTAACAGTAGGGTATGCATGGGCCAATGTGGTTTTTTAATTCATTGTTAGTACAAAATTATATATAAAAAGTTAAAGTTGAAGAAAGGATGAAGAACAATGTTTGAAAAGTCTGAAAAAGTTATGGTTCTTGGTATCGACGGCTTAGACCCTCGTTATACCGCCAAAATGGTAAGAGAAGGGAAAATGCCTGCATTCAAGAAATTAATTGAACGCGGTGCTGCCAGAGAAGATTTAATGTGCTTAGGTGGCTGTGCGCCTGTAACTCCTCCAGGATGGGCAACCTTATCCACAGGTGCATATTCTTATACCCATGGTATTTGCCAGTTCTTTGGGTTCTCTGCTGAAGAAATGGACAAAAAATACTATCAGTTGGATTCTCGTGTATGCAAAGCAGAGCAGTCATGGAACTGCACGGCTGAAGCAGGGTTAAAAACATGTGTATTCCACTGGCCTGGTGCTTCTTGGCCTCCAACCAGTGACAGTGAAAACTTATTTGTAATTGATGGTACTGTTCCAGGTACACCTGGTATGGCGGCGTTCTATGTTGAAGGGAACTTCTTCTTTGGTGCAAGCCCGAATGTAGATAAGCTGGAATACATCAAAGGTGTTCAAGATGCTACCGCACCTTGTCATGTAGAAAAAATATCAGACGACTTAGTACATGCTGGTGAAGATTTAGAAAAGAAAACTGATGTGGCCAAAGGTGTAGCGATTTCAAACGATTTGCAGGATTTAAGTACAGTAGAATTTAATGCAGGTGAAGGTTGGGGCATTAAAAATGGACGTTTCCAGCAGATGTATGATGTCTGTAAATCTTATCTACGCCCTGCAGAAGGATGGGCGAATGCTCCAGAAGGTGCGTTGGAATTTGCAGTATTGTTAAGCAACAGTTTAATCCGCCGTCCTGGTTTGGTTTTGAAAAATGAAGAAGGTAAATATGATAGAGTAGCGATTTACAAATCTAAAAACGATGTAGAACCAATGGCGGTTATGAAAGATAAAGAATTGTATCGTGATTTCGTTGACGAAGGTTTTCGTGGTGAAAATAAATGTGTGTGTTCCCGTGACATTTATGTAATGGAATTGGCTGAAGATGGTTCTAATTTACGACTGTATTTTTCTAGTAGTGCAGCAATTGATGATGACAGTGTAATTCATCCAAAATGGTTGCATCAAGAACTGATGGAAAATGTAGGGCCATACCCTCCAACAGCACAGTTCTATGGTCAGGATGAAGAACATCAGTTAATTCAGTGGTTGTGTTGGAATCATGCTGCAGACTGGTATGTGAAAGCAATTGATTATTTAATTGAAAAACAGGATATGCAAGTTTTCTTCTCTCACTGGCATGGTTGTGACTTGATGGTACACACCTTTATTCGTTACTTCCAGGATCAGGGGTATAATCACTTCCCTGTAGAGCACTATAATGAGTGGATGGAACGTGTATATTCCTTGTGTGATAGATATATCGGTTCCTTCCTGCATTATTTGGATGAAGGTTGGACCATCATCGTTACATCTGACCATGGTTTGACCTGCCCTGCAAATGAACCACCTGCAATTGGTGATATGTGTGGTATCAACATTGGTCTGATGGAAGAACTGGGCTATACTGTTATGAAAGAAGAAAACGGAAAACGTGTGATTGACTGGACTAAAACACGTGCGATTGCTGAACAGGGTGGCAACATCTGGATTAACTTGAAAGGTAGATCAAAGAGAGGTATCGTAGATCCAGAGGATAAATACGAACTGGAAGAACAAATTATGACAGACTTACTGGGTTATAGACATCCTGTAACTGGGAAACGTGTATTGGCAGTTGCATTACGTAATAAAGATGCTATTCAGTTGGGTTATGGTGGTCCAACAGCTGGTGACATCTTTACCGCAAATGCGGATGGTTATGCGTATGACCATACTGATGGTTTGATGACAAACCACGGTGTAAATGAAACTTCTCTGGCTCCAATTATGATTCTGGCAGGTAAAGGGATTAAGGAAGGTTATACCATTGAACGTATGATTCGTCAGGTAGACATGGCTCCAACTATTTGTGCACTGACAGGATCTAGATTTACAGATACAATGGAAGGTGCACCAATCTACTGCGCAATGAATCAGGAATAATTAGTAGGACTAGGCTAAAAATTGAATTCAAATTCATATAGTGCGTAAAACAGTAAAAAGGAGGGGGCTGGTTCCCTTCCTTTTTATTGTTTATTTTAGGAGGATTTAAAATGGCAAATGAAAAAATAGATAACGATGCATATATTAAAAATTTAATGCAGACTCCGCGTGTACAGGGGTTGAGAAAACGTACTAAACGCTGTAAATGTAAATATTGTGGTGGAAAACTACGCCTAAAACAAATTGTCTACAATAGTACAATTGAACCGCGCATTGAAATTTTTTGCGAGGAATGTCAACGGATTGAATACGGTGTAGAGCCGGAAATTTATTTTTTAGCAAAATATTATGTGGATGCCTATGGCTGTGACTATTATCCGGAGTTAGATGCAAGTGCTGTGAAGGATAGAATGAATGTGGGAAAAGTATGCGAAATTATTTTTTGGGCTTTGAACGGGCTGCAACTGGTAAATATGGAAGGTTTTCAAGTACCGTATGAAATGGATAAACGGATGATTGGTGAAAGCATTATTTATAATTTAGATGCATTGGAAAAAGATGCAGATGATAATGAAAATGATGATGAAATTTCGTTAGAAGAAGTAGGTGCTTTAACAAGTATCGGGGCGGGTGAACTTCGTGGATAAAGAGTGGAGTAAACAAACAGAGATAGATGATACATTATTAAAAGTAGAAAATTTGTTTTGTGTACATGGGAATAGGTATACTTTAACGAATATCAACTGGGAAGTAAAACGTGGTGAAAACTGGTTGGTGTTCGGCTTAAACGGTAGTGGTAAGACTACATTGCTTTCCATTATTGCAGGCTTTACGGAAGGAAGTAAAGGAACTGTCAAAGTATTCGGACAGGAATACGATAAAGATAATACATTAGAACTGCGAAAAAGAATCGGTTGGGTTTCCAGTTCATTTTTTGATAAATATTATCATAACGAAATTGCATTAAATATTGTGTTAAGCGGTTTATTTGGCACTTTGGGCGTAAGTGAAGCTGTCTGTGATGCAGATATGAGGAAAGCCTTAAATCTAATGGAAGAGTTACATTTAAAGAAAAAAGAAAACAGAGTCTTTTCAACTATGAGTAAAGGTGAGCGACAAAATGTAATGATTGCCAGAGCATTAATTAGTAATCCGGAAATCCTAGTGTTGGATGAACCAGGGAATGGTTTGGATGTATTAGCAAGAGAATATATGCTGGAAACGGTCACTAGACTAGCGAAAGAAAGAAATATCACAGTATTGTATGTTACGCATTATGTAGAAGAAATTTTGCCGATTTTTGAAAATGCAATAATGCTTAAAGAAGGTAAAATAGATGCGATTGGAAAAACAAAAGATATTTTTACCACAGAAAGTTTGTCTGAATATTTCAGCCATGACATTCAAATTTTGGAGCAAGAAGGACGTTATGTAGCACAATTAAAAGCAGAAACGAAAATCACAGAATTATTCTAATTAGAGAAAGGAGCTGAAGCAGATGTTACAGGAAGGCGAAAGAGTAGACAATCATGATAAAGTATGTGCAGAGTATTATTCTACATTGCTGATGATGGGAGCATATGATAATGAATTTGCCTATTTTGGTACAGCATATATAGAAGAAGGAAAGAGAAAATGCTTTATAAGTGATAATAGAGAAAAAGTATACCAATTTATTCGGGAATGTCGTACAAAAGAGATTTATCCTACAATAGTAGAAAATATTATAAAACGAGTACGAATACATGCCGGAGAAAAAGATCAAGTTACACAGGAATTAAAATTGGAATATGCAAAAGAAATGGCAAAACGATATCCGCGAGAATATCTAGAACAATTACAGACAGTGGCATTATGTCCAATCAATAATAAAGCTTCAATATTGCTTAAACAGGTAAGAGAAGAATTAGAAGGCTGTTTTGATGAAGATGCGTTGAAACTGTTTGAAGGAGCGGTAGACTATGCGTATGATGGGAAAATATTAACCTATGCAGAATATGAAATGAATAAGGCATGGTTGAAATTGGAACGAGATTTTTTGACGGAACGTACCAGACCAGCGAGTCATTTTAGAAGAAAAGTGACAGGTTTTGCATATGAAAAGGATGGGCGGATAAAATATTATTCCAATGCAGTTGAAGCTAGAACAATGGAAAAACGAAAAGAGTTATTGTCTAAAAATGTATTTGTAACACCAGTATTTGAAAAAGAATACTATTTTAATCTTTTTGGAGAGCTACCTCAAAAGCTATCAGAGTTTGATGTGCACATAAAGGAACGAATGGATGAAAATTATTTGCGATTAATTCGTGATTTGCAAGCAATAAAACCGGAAATTGATGTAGAAGCGGTAGTAAAGTTGGAAGCGGTAGTGAAAGAAAAATGGGGCAGAGGGGCCAATGAGACGGTACAGTACTATAAAACGCTGTGGCATTTGCTATAAAATAGCTTGGTTATGAAATTTAAAATAGAAATTACGGAAAATATTAATAAGGCAAGTATAGAAGTGAAATTTATGGATACTTCATGATAAGAGCCTCTTCATTTGAAGAACTTCACAGTTACATTTTTATGTGACTATGGGGTTCTCTTTTTTTCTCCACATTTTCTTAACAATATCATTAAAAAATTTTTCCAAAAATCCATTGACTTTGTGGGGCAATCGTACTATATTAATATTGTTAGCACTCGACATGATAGAGTGCTAACAATATAAAGACAATGAAAGAGGTGGAGCTGGTGGAAATGGATAGCCGGAAGCAAAAGATATTGGAAGCGGTGGTGCTGGATTATATTGAAACTGCTGAGCCGGTGGGTTCCAGAACCATCTCCAAAAAATATAACTTGGGTGTCAGTTCGGCTACCATCCGCAATGAGATGGCGGATCTGGAGGAAATGGGGCTGATTGAACAGCCGCACACTTCGGCAGGTCGGGTGCCGTCTGAGGCAGGGTATCGTTATTATGTAGACTATTTGATGGCGCAAAGCGACATTCAGCAAGAAGCCCAGCAGATGATCAGCCATGCGTTGCAGGATAAACAGCAAAAGGTTGGCGATGTGCTGCGGGATTCGATGAAATTGCTGGCAGAGGTTACCAACTGCACCACTGTTATGGTGCTGGATGAAAATCGCGGCGCTGCGCTGCAATTGCTGCAGCTGCTGCTGGTAGAGCCGGGCAAAGCGCTGATGGTGATTGTGATGGAAGGGGATAAGATAGAAAATCATTTTCTGGAAATTCCCAAATCCATGACCAAAGAAGATCTGGAACTGGTTTCTGCTATGATGAATCAGAAGCTGCGGGGGCTTAAGGTGGACGACTGGCAGAGAAGTATGCTGGAAACTATTTTTCAGGATCTGACCAGGCAGCGTCAGGTGGTGGACCGCGCATTGGAAATGCTGTCCTCCATTTTGGATATCCGTAATAAGGATAAAAAGATTTATCTGGACGGCGGTCTGAACATGCTGTCTCAACCGGAGTTTCAGGATGTCAATAAGGTAAAGACGCTGCTGCATTCTTTAGAACAGCAGGAAGTGCTTTCCCAGCTGATGGAGGCGGACAACGAAACAGGTATTACTGTTAAGATTGGCGCCGAAACCGGTCTGGATGAGGTAAAAGATTGCAGTGTGATTGTTGCTAATTATAAAGTAAAAGGAAAGACCGTTGGTAAGGTTGGTTTGATTGGTCCGACAAGAATGGATTACGCTACAGCGGTGAGCATGTTGAATACTATGGCGCAAACGCTGGAAGAAGCGTATCCGGATAAAGAATAGTGAGGGACTTTCATGAGTGAACAGCGGGAACAGAAATTTGATTTGCTGGAGAATAACGCCAATGCCGTGCGGGCAGTGATGTCGGCGGTAGAAAGCACCATCGGCCCCAAAGGGCTGGACACCATGCTGGTGGATCAGTTTGGCAATGTGGTGATTACCAATGATGGGATTACCATTTTGGATATGATGGAGGTCAATCATCCGGTGGCGCGCATGTTGATTCATGCCATTGATGCGCAGCAGGAGGAAGTTGGCGATGGCACCACTACGGCAGCGCTGATGGCCGGCGAGATGGTCTTGCATGGGCTGGAGCAGGTGAACAAAGGGGTTCCGGTGGCGCAGGTGCTGGCAGGCTTGCGGTATGGTGTAAAAGAGGCTTGCCGTTTGATGGAGCTGGAGGCAATCCAGATTGGCAGTATGGATACCGGTCAGTTGTATAACATTGCTTATATTGCAGGCCGGGAAAATGAATCCATTGCCAGATTGATTATGGAAGGCGCCAATTTGATTGGTCGGGACAAATTGCTGGAGCCGGGATTCCGGTTTTCGCAGCGGGTCAGGGCTATAGAGGGCGCCGACAGTCAGGTGCTGAACGGTGTGCTGGTCAGCAAAGAACGGTTGAGCATACAAATGCCCCTGGAATTGCACGGACAGGTAAAGGTATTGGTGATTGACGATGCTTTGGAACAGGAGGAGTTGAACAAAAATGCTTTGACTACCGAGAGCGGGTTTCAGCAATATCTGATTTTAAAAGAGGAATTTAAGACCAATATACAGAAAATCATTGATGCAGGTGCGCAAGCTGTATTTGTGGATCGCGGTGTAGATGATGCGGCAGCGGAAATGCTGGAAGAAGCCGGCATTTTGGTGGTAGCCAGAGTGCCTCATAAAGAATTGGTGGATTTGGCAGAGCATGTGGGTGCTAAGTTGCTGAAACGAACGGGGCTGAATAAATCAGCCGCCGAGCTGCAAAAACAATTTGGTACAGCAGAGCATATGATAGGAAATGAGAAGTTGGGCAATATAACAGTGCTGGGTGGTGCCGGTAAGGCTTCGATGGCAACCATTTTGGTGGGTGCTGCCACCGGTGAGGTAGTCGGCGAGCGGGAGCGCATTGCCAAGGATGCCGCAGCCAGTGTACAGTCTGCATTGCAGAAAGGGCTGGTTGCCGGAGGCGGCGCAGCGGAGCTGGCGGTGGCGCGGCAGCTGGAGCAAAATAAAAACGGGCTGTCGGGCATGGCGGTGTTTGGTGCGGATTGTGTCATTGCCGCTCTGAAAAAGCCGTTTATGCAGATTGTAACCAATGCGGGATTCAATCCGCTGGAAAAGCTGGGTGATGTGCATAAAGCCCAGGAGCTGCAGAATAATCACCATCTCAGTATAGACTGCGATACCGGACGTATACATGATTTGTATATGGCGGGCATTGTGGATCCGCTGTATGTGAAGCTGCATAGTTTGAAAACTGCTGGTGAAGTGGCAGAAGCAATTCTGCGTATCAATATTATAGTGAAAAAGAAAGAATATCAGTCAACATAGTCAATAAAGGAGTGTGACCCATCACATGTCAGAGCAGGAACAAGAGATCCTGGAAGAGGAAGTGAGTACAGAGATTTCCGAAGAGGAAGCTGCGGAAACAACAGAGGCTGTACAGGAAGAAGCGGCACTAGATGCCGAGAAGCTGGCAGCAGAGCTGGCTGATTTGAACCAGCGGTTCTTACGGGTTGCGGCGGATTTTGATAATTATAAACGCCGGACTGTACAGGAAAAAGAAGATTTAGTAAAATACAGCAATGCTAAAATAATGGGCGAGTTGCTGCCGGTGTTGGATGCGTTCCAGCTGGCACTGAAAAATCCCGGTGAAAGTCAGGAAGCCCAAAATGTAATCAAAGGGGTAGAAATGCTGTACCGCCAGATTATGCAGGTGCTGGAGCAAGCGGGCATGAGCAAAATCGAAGCGGTTGGTCAGCCATTTGACCCAAAACTGCATGAAGCAATTATGCAGGTGGATGATGACAGCGTGCCGGAAGATACTGTGGTAGAAGAATTGCGGGCCGGTTATGTATTAAACGAACGGGTAATCCGCCCGTCTATGGTAAAAGTATCAAGATAACTTAAATCTATTTATTGTGAGTCACAGATTGTGATATTTATTTAGGAGGAATTTTAAAATGGGTAAAGTAATTGGGATTGACTTAGGGACAACAAACTCTTGCGTAGCAGTAATGGAAGGCGGCGAAGCCGTAGTAATTCCTAACACAGAAGGGAACCGTACCACTCCATCTGTTGTAGGGATTTCCAAAACAGGGGAACGTCTGGTAGGGCAGGTAGCAAAACGTCAGGCGATTACCAATCCTGATAATACAGTAAGCTCCATCAAACGTCATATGGGGACTGATTATAAAGTAACAATAGGAGGGACTACTTATACACCGCAGGAAATTTCCGCTATGATTCTGCAGAAATTGAAAGCAGATGCAGAAGGTTATTTGGGTGAAACTGTAACAGAAGCGGTTATCACCGTACCAGCTTATTTTACAGACAGCCAGCGTCAGGCTACAAAAGATGCTGGTAAAATTGCTGGCCTGAATGTACTGCGTATCATCAACGAACCAACCGCTGCTTCTCTGGCTTATGGTATGGAAAAAGGCGATGATCAGACTGTTCTGGTATTTGACCTGGGCGGCGGTACTTTCGACGTTTCCATTCTGGAATTGGGCGATGGCATCTTTGAAGTAAAAGCAACCAGCGGCAACAACCGTCTGGGCGGCGATGATTTTGACGAAAAAATAATTGACTGGATGCTGGTTGAGTTCAAAAAACAGACCGGTATTGATCTGGCCAACGATAAAACTGCAATGCAGCGTTTAAAAGAAGCTGCTGAAAAAGCAAAAATTGAATTGTCTAACGTAACAAGCTCCAACATCAATCTGCCATTCATTACTATGAATGAAAATGGCCCGCAGCATTTGGATTTAACACTGACCAGAGCTAAATTTGATGAACTGACCGCTGATCTGGTAGAAAAAACCATGGTGCCAACCCGTCAGGCTTTAAAAGATGCCGGTTTGTCTGCAAACGATATTCATAAAGTAATTCTGGTTGGTGGTTCCAGCCGTATTCCTGCTGTACAGGATGCTATCAAAAATCTGCTGGGCAAAGAACCATTCAAAGGCATCAACCCAGACGAATGCGTTGCTATCGGTGCAGCCATTCAGGGCGGCGTGTTAGCCGGTGAAGTAAAAGACGTGGTTCTGCTGGACGTAACTCCACTGTCCTTAGGTATTGAAACACTGGGCGGCGTATTTACTAAAATTGTAGAACGCAATACCACTATTCCAGTATCCCGCCAGCAGGTATTTACCACAGCTGCCGATAACCAGACATCTACAGACATCCATGTGCTGCAGGGTGAACGTGAAATGGCACAGTACAACAAAACATTGGGCCGCTTCACTTTGATGGATATTCCACCAGCTCCACGTGGTATTCCACAGATCGAAGTAAAATTCGATATTGATGCCAACGGTATCGTAAATGTATCTGCAAAAGATCTGGGCACCGGCAAAGAACAGCGTATCACCATCAAATCCAGCAGCGGATTGTCTGATGCAGAAATTGATCAGATGATTAAAGATGCAGAAATGAATGCAGAAGCCGATAAAAAACGGAAAGAAGAAGTAGATATCCGCAATAACGGTGATGCTATGGTATTCCAGGTTGAAAAAACCTTAAAAGATATGGGCGATAAAGTAGATGCTGCCGAAGTAGCAGATATCAACAAAGCCAAAGATGAATTGAAAGCAGCATTGGAAGGTACTGACACAGCCGAAATCAAAGCAAAAACCGAAGCGCTGCAGGAAGTTCTGTACAAAATGACCGAAAAAATGTACGCAGCTGCGCAGCAGGCACAGCAGGCTCAGGGCGGTGCTGAAGGTCAGCAGTCTGCTCCTCAGGAAGATGGCGTGTATGACGCTGAATACAAAGAAGTGTAAGCCATAGAGTATTTGGTTCAAATATTGTAACGGAAAAGAATAAATACTGTTGAAGAAAAGCGCAAAGAGGCGAATATCACCTTGGATGCGCTTTTCTCGGCAAAAGGAAAGAGGAGGACCAAACGTGGCAAAGCGCGATTATTATGAGGTGCTTGGCGTAGAAAAAGGCGCCAGTGACGATGAATTAAAAAAATCCTATCGAAAACTGGCCAGAAAATATCACCCGGACGTAAATCCAGGCGATAAAGAAGCAGAAGAAAAATTTAAAGAAATTAACGAAGCATATGAAACCTTGTCCGATGCCGACAAACGGGAACAGTATGACCGATATGGCCATGACGGCCCCGGCGGTTTTGGCGGTGCAGGCGGATTTGGTGGCTTTGGCGGCGGTCAGGATTTTGGCGGCATGAACGATATTTTTGATATGTTCTTTGGCGGCGGATTCGGCGGCGGTCAGCAGCAGCGAGGCCCAAGAAAGGGCGCTGATTTGCGCTATGACTTAACCATTGAGTTTGAAGAAGCTGTCTTTGGTACAGAAAAAACCATCACACTGCCAAAATGGGAAAGCTGCGGCACTTGTCACGGCACCGGCGCCAAACCGGGAACCAGCGCTACCACTTGCAGCCGCTGTAATGGTACCGGGCAGGTTTATACCATGCAGAAAACGCCATTCGGGCAGATACAGACAGCCAAGGTTTGTCCGGAATGCGGCGGGAAAGGAACCGTTATCAAAGATCCATGCACCGAATGTAACGGCAAAGGTAAGAAACGGGTCAACAAGAAAATTGAAATCAAAGTGCCTGCCGGTGTGGATGTGGGCTCCCGTCTGCGTATGAGCGGAGAAGGGGATCCCGGCGAACAGGGCGGTCCAAACGGCGATCTGTATATTTATATCAATGTTCGCAATCATCCGATTTTCGTTCGGAATGAAGATGACATCTATATGGAACAGGAGATTAATATTGCCCAGGCTGCATTGGGTGCCGACGTGCAGGTGCAGACACTGGAAGGCAAAGTAACCCTGACCATTCCTGCCGGTGTGCAGAGCGGCGCCAAGTTCCGCATGAAGGGGAAAGGCGTTAAAAATATCAAAGGCTATGGCAAAGGCGATCAGTATGTTACCATCAAAGTGGTAACGCCAAAAAATCTGACCACCGAACAGCGGGATCTGTTGCAGAAGCTGAGCGCTACTTTTAAAACAGAAGCGCCGGAACCGGAAGAGCCCAAAATCAAAATAGATGAAACTAAAAAAAAAGAAGAAAGAAGCGAAGAAAATAAAAAAGGCAAAGGGTTTTTCGGCAAGATGAAAGACGCCGTAGAAGACCTGTTTGACGGAGACGAAGATTAATATTAGCATAAGCAAAAACGCTGATTGTTTGGAGAAATCCAAACAGTCAGCGTTTTTTTGCAGCTGTAGATGAAAAAGTGATGGAAGATTTCTTGACAGCGTATGTATTATATGATAAGTTGAACCAAATGATAAATCCTGCGAAATGAGGTGAGGGTATGGGGTTTTATTTAAATCCTGATAATGATGCCTTTCAGGAATCGTTGGCTTCTGAAATTTATGTAGATAAATCAGGGTTGATTGCTGAAACAAATACGGTAGTAGGTACAAGACAAAAATTTATTTGTATCAGCCGTCCGCGCCGCTTTGGCAAATCTATGGCAGCAGAGATGCTGACAGCGTATTATTGCAGAACTTGTGATTCCAGAGCACTCTTTGAGAATCTGAAAATTGCACAGGATGAAAGTTTTGAACGTCATTTGAACCGGTATGATGTGCTATTTCTAAATGTGCAGGAATTTTTGAGTTTTGCGGGAAGTGCTGAAAATCTGGTGTCTTATTTACAACAAGAAGTATTGAACGATTTGCGAAAAACTTATGGAACGCTGATTTCGCCTGATGAAAGTAATCTGGTTCTTGCTTTAAAGAGTGTTTATGCAGAAACAAAACGTGGATTTGTAATCATTCTGGATGAATGGGATTGCATTTTCAGGGAGAAACAGAAAAAGATAGAAGCCCAGACAGCGTACTTAGATTTTTTGCGCATACTGCTGAAAGATCAGATTTATGTGAAGCTTGCCTATATGACAGGCATTTTGCCAATCAAAAAATATGGTACCCATTCTGCATTGAATATGTTTTCTGAGTATTCTATGGTAGAAGCAAAACGGTTTGCTGAGTATATTGGTTTTACAGAAACTGAAGTACAGGCTTTATGCCAAAAATATCATATGGATTTTGCAGAAACCAGGCGCTGGTATGATGGCTATCAGTTCCCTCGTGCAAAGCATATTTACAGTCCGAAGTCTGTGGTAGATGCCATGCTCAATGAAGAGTTCAACAGTTACTGGACACAGACAGAAACCTATGAAGCATTAAAAGTTTATATGGACATGAACTATGATGGTTTAAAAGATTCCATGATTTTGATGCTGGGCGGCGGGCGTTGTAAGATTGATCCGCAAACCTTTAGCAACGATATGACCACGTTTCAGAAAAAAGATGATGTCTTGACGTTATTGGTGCATTTGGGGTATTTGGCTTATGATGCAGAAGATAGTGAGGTATTGATCCCCAATGAAGAGGTACGGGGTGAATTTTTACGGGCGATGGATTCCGGCAACTGGCAGGAAGTGATACATGCTATACAAGCCTCGGAAGCATTGCTGGAAGCAGTTTGGCAGCAGGATGGGCAGGCAGTAGCACAGGGAATTAATGCTGCGCATATGGAAACAGCCTCCATCTTGCAGTATCACAATGAAAACGCTTTAAGTTGCGTGGTATCGTTAGCTTTTTACAGTGCCAGAAATTATTATTTTGTTGTACGAGAGCTGCCTGCAGGTAAAGGTTTTGC
>USPE01000014.1 GCA_900556545.1 uncultured Peptococcaceae bacterium
GGGAAACAAATTGGTGCCATCGGGGTATCCGGCGGCAGTGTAGCGGAAGACACTTCTGTAGCACAAGCTGGTTTGGATGCCTATAAAGCCGGTAAAAAAATAAAAGCTGCCTCTGGTGGTGAACTGTTGGATCAGGCTATGACAATGGTAGAAGCTGCTGAGAAAAAAGCAGTCAATATTAAAGTGCCAATGGTTATTTCTGTTGTAGATATGGGTGGTAATTTAGTATTATTGCACCGTATGGAAGATTCTTTGTTAGCAAGTTTGGAAATCGCTCCAAATAAAGCATACACATCTGTTGCTTTAAAAATGCCGAGTGCTGATGTGAAAAAACTGGCTCAGGAAGGGCAGGAACTGCAGGGGATTGCAGTGCAACATGCCGGACGTATTGTGGAATTTGGCGGCGGGCTGCCAATCTATGATAAAAATGGGAAACAAATTGGTGCTATCGGGGTATCCGGAGGTAGTGTAGCGGAAGATACTTCTGTAGCACAAGCTGGTCTGAATGCAGTGAAATAATACTAGAATGAATTTTTAATGAAATATTTGATTTTTAGGGTGATGAAACGTTGGTTTTGTCACCCTTTTTGCTGTGAAGTTGATTGTTTGAAATTGACTATAAAATTGAATTACGATGTCATGAAAATAGAATGTCGTAATAAAATAGTGTATCGGTAACTATTTCTTGTTTGTGCTGCAAACCATAACCGATTTGATGGAGTAAAGTAGTATGTGAATGATAGAATTGTAAAAAAATAGGCATATATCAATGATGGGCGGAAGGTCAATTTTTTAAAAAAGAAAGTTTTCATGAAATACTGCGTAGTTAAAATGTATATTTGTACCTGAATTCACAAATGAAAGTGTCACATATTATAAAGTACTGATAAGTCAGAAGAAAAGCTAGATGTAGATTGTTATGATAGTTTTATTAAAGAAAAAAAGGTTAAGTAAGTGTAAAATATTATAGTATAGTGTAATATTTTTTTGGTAAAAAAGAAAAAATGATTTCACTATTTCTGGATATAGTCACAAACTATAGTCATATAAATTTGGTTAATGTGAAAAATTAAAATTGTTTAACAGCCGGAAGTGGCGTAATGAAGCCTGTACAATAAATTTTGTGCTGGCGTTCACGAGGAACTATAGACTTTTAATTTTGGATACTATATAATGAAATCAACTTAATATGATACGAGATAGATTGTATTATTAAAGTAAATAAATAAAGGGAGAGTGGTACCGTTGACGCTGAATGAAAAACAGAAGCAAAATGAAGAACTGAATCGTGAGTTCCTCAGACGCAGTGGCGTAAATGTTTCAAAATGTTATCAGTGTGGGAAATGTTCTGCTGGTTGCCCTGTGGGCGATCATATGGACATTCCAACCAATAAGGTAATGCGTCTGGCACAGATGGGTCTGATTGAAGATGCTATGAAGAGTCATGCAATTTGGCTGTGTGCTTCCTGCACAACCTGCACAACTCGATGTCCAAAAGGGGTAGACGTTGCGAAAGTAATGGAAACCTTACGGATTATGGCCAAAGAACATGGTTATGTGGCAGAGAAGAATGTAGATAAATTCCATAGTGTATGGATGGGAATTATTGGAACTATGGGCAGAATGTATGAACCAGGTTTAATTGTTGGGCGTAATTTCTCTACCGGGAAATTGTTCCAGGACACATCCTTTGGTATTCCATATATTGCAAAACAAAAATTGAAATTGGTTCCATATAAATCTGGAAATATGAATGAAATCAAATCTCTGATTGCCAAAGCGGAAGCGATGGACCGAGAAGAAAGGGGCAATAAATAATGGATTATGCGTATTATCCTGGATGTTCCCTGGAGTCCACAGGGATTGAATTCCATATGTCCACCAAAGCTGTAGCAAAAGCTTTAGGTATTAATCTTGTGGAAATACCTGACTGGAACTGTTGTGGTGCCAGTAGTGCCCATGCCAGAGGTCATTGGTTGTCTTTGGCGTTACCTGCCCGTAATATGGCAATTGCTGAAGCTGCTGGTTTAGATGTTGCAATTCCTTGCGCAGCTTGTTATTCTAGAAGTAAGCAGGTTGAAGTGGAAGTAAATAAATCTGAAGAAACAAAGGCAAAAATCGAAGAAATCATTGGCCGTCCTTACACAGGCAAAAGCAAAGCAAGAAACCTGACTGATATTTTTTATCGCGATTTAGGTCCTGCTGCTATTGCTGAGAAAGCGAAAAAGAGTCTGAAAGGTTTGAAAGTTCTGACCTATTACGGTTGCTTGATGTCCCGTCCACCAGAACTGGCTTGTGATGACATAGAAGATCCAATCAGTTTGGATGAAATTATGACAGCTTTAGGCGCAGAAGTGATTCCTTGGGGATTCAAAACTGAATGCTGCGGTGGCAGTTTGACTGCTTGCCGTCCGCAGGTTGGAATGGATATGACAAAAAGAATTATGGACGCTGCTAAAAAATCCGGCGCTGACTGTATTGTAACTGCATGTCCAATGTGTCACTCCAACCTGGATATGCGCCAGGTGCAATTGAGCAAAGCATATGGTGCATATAATGTGCCTGTTTACTTTGTGACAGAATTAATTGGTATTGCATTGGGTATGAGTCCGAAAGATTTGGGTATTAACAGACACTTTATTCCGGCGGAAGCTACATTGACAAAAATCGGAAAAACCAGTGAAGGCGGTGAAGCATAGTGGAAAGAGTAGGGGTATTTATCTGTCACTGCGGTTCCAACATCGGTGCAGTTGTTGATTGTGCCAAAGTAGCAGAAAACGTAAGAAATTATCCTGGTGTTGCTTATAGCACCGACTACAAATATATGTGTTCTGAACCTGGTCAGGAAATGATTCAGAATGCTATCAAAGAACATAATCTGAACCGTGTGGTTGTAGCGTCTTGTTCTCCTCGTATGCATGAAAAAACATTCCGGGCTTGCGTGGAAAAAGTGGGTTTGAACCCATATATGTTTGAAATGGCCAATATTCGTGAACATTGTTCTTGGGTACATGCTGGTAAAAATGAAGAGGCAACAGAAAAAGCAACTGACTTGGTAAAAATGGCTGTTTCCAAAGTATGTAAAAATGAGGAGTTACAGAAAGGACATGCGCCTGTAACAAAACGTGCTTTGGTTGTCGGCGGCGGTATCGCTGGTATTCAGTGTGCTCTGGATATTGCCAATAACGGCTATCAGGTAGACATTTTGGAACGGACTCCATCTATCGGTGGTAAAATGTCTCAGATTGATAAAACTTTCCCGACCATTGACTGTTCTGCTTGTATTTTGACTCCTAAAATGGTAGAAGCCAGCAGTCATCCAAATATCAATCTGATCACCTATTCTGAACTGGAACATGTAGATGGTTATGTGGGCAACTTTGAAGTTACCATCCGCAAAAAAGCCCGTTCCGTTGATATCAAAAAATGTACTGGCTGCGGTACTTGTATGACCAAATGCCCAGGAAAAGCAGATGACGAATTCAATATGAATCTGCGGAAACGGACTGCAATTTATACACCCTTCCCACAGGCTATTCCAAATAAACCGGTTATTGACCGTGTGAACTGTTTGAAATTTAAAAGCCGTGAAAATGGCAAAGATGTTTGTGGGATTTGTTCTAAATTCTGCCCAACCGGCGCAATTGATTACGAACAGGTTGATGAATTAGTAACAGAAAAATACGGTGCTATCGTTATGGCAACTGGTTATGAACAGTTTGACCACAGCATCTATGGGGAATATGGCTATGGTAAATATCCAGATGTAATTTCCGGTTTACATTTTGAACGTTTGGTTAATGCTTCTGGTCCTACCCAGGGTCACATTGTTCGTCCTTCTGACCACAAAGAACCAAAAACAGTTGTTATGGTAAAATGTGTTGGTTCCCGTGATCCAGAACATGGTAAGAGCTATTGCTCCAGAACTTGCTGCATGTATACCGCAAAACAGGCTACTATGATTCGTGACCATTGCCCGGATACAAAAGTGTATGTATTCTATATGGATGTTCGTACTCCAGGGAAATTGTATGATGAATTCTACAATCGTACCAGAGAAGAATACGGCGTAGAATATATCCGTGGTCGTGTATCCAAAATCTATCAAGATGGCGAACAGCTGATGGTTAAAGGGGAAGATACCCTGTTAGGCAATCAGGTAGAAATTGCTGCTGATATGGTAATTCTGGCAAATGCAATGATTCCACAGACTGACTCCGAAAAAATGGCGCAGATTGTAGGGATTGGTTATGATAAAGATGGATGGTTTACAGAATCTCATCCAAAATTAGGTCCGGTAGAAACCCATACTGCTGGTGTATTTTTAGCCGGTGCTTGTCAGGGTCCGAAAGATATTCCAGACTCAGTAGCACAGGCCGGTGCAGCTGCTGTTAAAGTATGTGCCCTGTTGTCAAAAGATCAGTTGGAAACTGAGCCAACCGTATCGAAAGTTGATACAAAAATCTGTTCTGGTTGTGGATTGTGCGTTCCGGTTTGTCCATACAAAGCGATTACACTGGAAACCATTCAGGAACGGAGAGCTGGAAAAACAATTGAGCGTTTGGTTGCCAATGTTAACAGCAGTTTGTGTCAGGGCTGCGGTGCTTGTACTGTTACCTGTCGTTCCGGTGCAGCGAACCTGAAACACTTTACAAACGCACAGATCTTAGCGGAGGTGGATGCATTATGTCAAACAATTCTGTAGAAAATTTTGAACCAAAAATTCTGGTTTTCGCATGCAACTGGTGTACTTATGCCGGTGCGGACTTAGCTGGCACAAGCCGTTTGCAGTATCCGCCAAATGTTCGTGTGCTGCGTGTACCATGTTCCTGCCGTGTGAATCCACAGTTTGTAATTCGTGCGTTCCAGAGAGGGATTGACGGTGTATTGGTAGCAGGCTGTCATCCAGGCGACTGTCACTATACAACAGGAAACTACTATACAAGACGTCGTTTCTTATTGATCACCCGCATGATGGACTATATGGGCATTGACCCGAAACGGTTCCATACCAGATGGATTTCCGGTGCAGAAGGTCCAAAATTCCAGCAGGTAGTAACAGAAATGATCGAAGAAGTAAAAGCAATTGGTCCAAATGATAAATTGCGTGATGACATGAAAGTTGAAGTAAAGGCGGTGGAAACAAATGAGTGATATCCAGAGTGAAATGCGAGCAACTGCAAAACAGTTGTTAGAATCCGGAGAAGCTACTGTTGTAATCGGATGGGAAAAAGGTACCATGCCGTATAATTCTACTCCGGTTATGATTCGTTCCGCTGCTGATGTTGATAAATTAATTTGGGATGAGTATTGCCAGCAAAATTTGAGCACTTACTTGATTGATTTTATCTATACAGAAGATAAAGTTGCAATCTTTGCCAAAGGCTGCGACACCAGAGCGTATAACCGTTTGATTCAGGATAAACGTATCAGTGCGGATAAATGCATTGTTATTGGTGTTCCATGCTCCGGTATGAAAAGTGCCAAAGAGGCGGCTAAACTGCCAGAAGGTGCTGAAGTACCGATGTCTAAAGCTTGTAAAGAATGCCGTTACCCAAATCCGGTTGTGTTTGATCGTAAAATTGGTCAGGATGTAACACCTTGGTGTACTGAAAAAGATTTCTCTGATGTGGAAGCCATTGAAGCGATGGATCAGGATGCCAAAGCTGCATTCTGGAAAGAGCAGTATACCAAATGCATTCGTTGCTATGCTTGCCGAAATATCTGTCCAGCTTGTAACTGCACCAACTGTATCTTTGATCAGAGTGCTTCCGGTTGGCAGAGTAAAGATATTAATGCCTCTGAAAATCAGTTCTATGGTGTAACTAGAGCGTTCCACGTAGCAGGTCGTTGTATTGAATGCGGACAGTGCGAAATGGTATGTCCATCTGATGTTCCAATTATGTTAATGAATAAAAAATTCATTAAAGATATTGACACATTATTTGGTGCTTATGAAGCTGGTTTAGAAACAGAAGGGCCTGTTCCACTGAGTCACTACGAAGTGTCCGACCCTGAAGAATTTATGTAAAGGAGGCAGGTTATTGTGAAAACTATTGAAAAAGCAAAATTAGACAGTCTTTTCGCACAGCTGGCACAGAATTATAGTCTGTTGGTTCCAGTGGATTACAATGGCTTGACACAGTTTGCTCCATATAGTCAGGTACAGGAAGGCGTTTCTCAGTTGTATTTAGATGGAAACGTAACAGTATCTCCAAAAACAGCTTATCTGCCTCAGTCTGAAGCAATGTATAAATTCCGTGCGCAGGGCAAAAAACTGGCTATTGAAGAAATGGCTGGTTTAGATAAACAGCAGGTGCTGTTTGGTGTTCGTCACTGTGATACCAAAGCGATCCAATGTTTAGACAAAGTATTTTTGGATGAAAAATTTGAAGATCCGCAATATAAAAATAAAAGAGAACAGAATATTGTATTCTCTTTGGCTTGCAATAATCCAAAAGCAACTTGTTTTTGTGAGTCCATGGGACTGGATCGTGCCCATGCAGAAGCTTCTGTGGCTGACGTACAAGTATATGATTTTGGTGATAGTTTCGGTTTTGAAGCAATTTCCGATAAAGGGAAAGCATGCTTGGATAAATTGACTGGCTTGGGTGAAACTGCAAGTAAGTTGCCAGATCAGAAACCGCAAACTCTTAAATTTGATGTTGCTGGCTTGCCGGAAAAATTAAAAGACATGTTTGAAGATCCTATTTGGGATGAATATAGTTTTAAATGCTTGAATTGCGGTACTTGCAGTTATATCTGTCCAACTTGTCATTGCTTTGATATTAACAATAAAATCCGTGGTGAAGTGGGCGTGAAACTGCGTACTTGGGATAGTTGTATGTTCAATGAATATACATTGATGGCTGGCGGCCCTCAGCCGCGTGCAGGCAAAAAAGAACGGGTGCGGAACCGTTTCTTGCATAAATTGCAGTATTTCAATGAAAAACATGATATGTCTTTGTGCGTTGGATGTGGTCGTTGTGTTGCCAAATGTCCAGTGAACGTAGATATTACAAAATTTATTAGACAGGTAATTGGCTAAGGAGGAGGGTTTTTTGTGAAAACAGCTTCGGCAAGTGATGTAAAACGCATCAACAATTTAGTTCCAAAAATCGGTGTTGTTAAGGAAATTCTGGATGAAACGCCAGATGTAAAAACCTTCCGTATCAGTACGCCGGAAGGAGAAAGACCGTTTACTCCAATGCCAGGCCAGCTGGGAATGTATTCTCTGCCAGCAGTTGGGGAAGCGATGTTCTCTGTTACAAATTATGGCGATGACTATATTGATATGTCCATTAAAAAGTATAACGATGGTGTATTGACCAGTGTTCTGCATGCAATGGAAGAAGGACAGGAAGTTGGTATCCGTGGGCCTTACGGTAATGGGTTCCCTATTGATCAGTTCAAAGGGAAAGACATTGTGTTCGTTGCCGGTGGTATCGGTTTGGCTCCGGTTAGAAGTTTGATTTTATATTGCATGAGAAATAGAGAAGAGTTTGGTAAACTGACCATTATTTATGGCGGACGCAGTAAAGATGACTTGTGTTTCAAAGAAGATTTGTTTGAAAACTGGCCCAAAGTTCCAAATACAGAAGTACATGTTACCATTGACCGTCCACAGGAAGGTTGGGATGGTCATGTAGGGTTTGTACCTGACTTTGTGAAAGAAATTGCGCCAAATGCACAGATTGCTGCCGTATGTGGACCTCCAATCTTGATCAAGTTAACATTGCCAATTTTATCTCAGATGGGTCTGCCGGATGAAGATATCATCACTACACTGGAATTGCGTATGAAGTGTGGTATTGGTAAGTGCGGACGTTGTAACATTGGTTCTTGTTATGTATGTTTAGACGGTCCTGTATTCTCTCAGGCGCAGCTGAATAACATGCCGAAAGAATATTAATATTTGTAGGAAATAAAAAATGATAGGGCGGACGGTTTGTCCGCCCTATCATTTTTTACATAATAAGGTTGTTGATTAGGAGAGAAGAAATTTGCAAAAGGAAATTCGGTATTTATGTGCATTCTTTTTTTTAATCGTTGGGGTTGTATTTGTGTTTGGTCGTGTTGAATTTCATAATGAATTACAAAAGGATACACAAAAACACGTATTCTTAGGATACTTGGATGAACGGCAATACCAGGGAAAGGTGCATGTATTGGCAGAACAATGGCCATTGTGGACTGCCGATTTTGAAACAGTGCGAGATATGGTACTTGATTTTGCACCGGATAAAAGTGGGCGAATTGGTATTTTCGCTGATCTAGTTTATTATGAGAATCGATACGAACGGCGTGTGTGGTTCAGCGGGAGATTATTAGAACAAGATTCTGAGTATTACTACCGACAGGATGGTCCTTTGTATTTAGAAACAGTCTATGAACCGCAGCAAGCTGCTGTTCATATAGCAGAGTTAAGAGACAGTGTATATGATTATCAGAGTTTCTGCGGCGAAGACTGAATGGTTGGAAACCATATGAGCGGATAAAATATTGTATCGCCTGAAACGTTGTCAAATATTTTTTATCTGGTATAAATTCTTTTCGGTTAGAATATAATCCATAGGTAAATCATAAGCTGTAACAGGCAATCTGGTGGGCGATATTTGGCATTCGTAGGCAAGAGCAATGCGTTTCGCCTGTGGATTCACTTTTGGGAGATATCGATCATAATAACCAGCGCCGAATCCTAAGCGATTACCGGCAAGATCAAAAGCAATGCCCGGAATTAAGCATAAATCAATTTGGTTCGGTGATATAATTTGTTGTGCCTCTAAGGGCAGTTCTCCAATACCATACCGATTGTTGATCAATTGCTGCAAAGATGAAATGCGGCTCATTTGCATGGTTGTGGTTTGTGGGCAGCAAATAGGAATTAGCATCGTCTTCCCTTCTGTCCAGCCTTGTTGATAAATGGCATGGGTATCTACTTCATTTTGAAAGGAAAGATAAAGCATGATCACCCTGCTGTTTTTCCAAAAAGGAGTTTGAAACAAAGCAGAAGCAATTTGATTGCTGCATTGTACTACTTGTTCCTGTGATAGTTGTTGACGGAGTTGTTTATATTGTTTCCGTAGTTGTTCTTTCATAAAAATATCATCCTTTCTGGCAGGATTTTTTATTTGTATTCCAGAATAAATAAGTGTTCTTGGTTATGGATACCATTTTGAGAGAATGAGACTGTATTCATTATAGAGGAATTTTTGGTTTTAGTAAATTTTTTTCTGAAAATCTCTTGCATTTTTTTACAAGATGGTATTATATATGTGTATATTATTTAAGGAGGCTTTTTATCATGAGTATCAGACCAATTGGTGACAGAATTGCAGTAAAACCTGTAGCAGTAGAGGAAAAAACAAAAAGCGGGATTGTTTTACCAGGTTCTGCCCAGGAGAAACCTCATCAGGGTGAAGTTGTTGCAGTTGGCAGCGGTTATGTGTCCCAGGCAACCGGTCAGAGAATTCCACTGGAAATTAAAGTTGGCGATAAAGTTGTTTATGGGAAACATGCTGGTATCGAAGTAAAATTTGATGAAGAAGAACTGGTACTGTTAACAGAAAATGATGTTCTGGTTGTACTGGAGTAGTTTTTCTATATTTTTATGAAACGGTTTTGTAAATCTAAAATATAGAAACGGAATTTTTTAGGAGGCAAATAATCATGGCGAAAGAAATTCGTTTTGGAGAAGAAGCTAGAAAATCTTTAGAAGTAGGCGTTAATGCTGTTGCTGAAGCAGTAAAAGTAACATTAGGGCCAAAAGGAAGAAACGTTGTATTAGGTAAAAAATTTGGTGCACCGGTGATTACAAACGACGGTGTATCTATTGCTCGTGAAATTGACTTGGAAGATCCATTTGAAGATATGGGTGTTCAATTGTTAAAAGAAGTTGCTACCAAAACAAACGATGTTGCTGGTGATGGCACCACAACAGCTACTGTATTGGCTCAGGCTATGGTACGGGAAGGTTTGAAAAATGTGGCTGCGGGTGCTAATCCAATGGTAATTCGTCAGGGCATTCAGCAAGCAGTAGAAACTGCTGTAGAAGCAATTGGCTCTTTGTCTCAAAAGATTGAAACAAAAGAAGAAATTGCTCAGGTAGCTTCTGTATCCTGTGACGATCCTAAGATTGGAGAATTGATTGCAGAAGCTATGGAAGTGGTAGGCAAAGAAGGTGTTATCACTGTAGAAGATTCTCAGACTTTTGGTACTACACTGGATGTTGTAAAAGGTATGCAGTTTGACCGCGGTTATGTTTCCCCATACATGGTAACTGATACCGAAAAAATGGTTTCTGTATTGGATAACCCACTGATTCTGTTAACCGATAAAAAAATTAGTAACATTCAGGAAATCCTGCCAGTGTTAGAACAGGTTGTACAGGCAAGCCGTCCATTGCTGTTGATCGCAGAAGATGTAGAAGGTGAAGCGCTGACTACCATGCTGCTGAACAAATTGAGAGGTACCTTTACCTGCGTTGCTGTAAAAGCGCCTGGTTTTGGGGAACGTCGGAAAGAAATGCTGAAAGATATTGCAATCTTAACTGGTGGTCAGGTTGTAACTGATGAACTGGGTTACAAATTAGAAGAAACCACATTGGATATGTTGGGCAGTGCTGGAAAAGTGACTGTTGGTAAAGAAAATACCACTATCGTGGAAGGTGCTGGTGATAAAGCTGAGATTGAAGCTCGTGTGGCGCAGATTCGTGTTCTGGCCGAAGAAACCACTTCTGAATTTGACCGTGATAAATACATGGAACGTGTTGCAAAATTAGCTGGCGGTGTAGCAGTCATTCATGTTGGTGCTGCAACAGAAACCGAATTAACCGAAAAGAAACATAGAATTGAAGACGCTTTGGCTGCAACAAAGGCTGCTGTTCAGGAAGGGATTGTACCTGGTGGCGGTACTGCTTTAATTAATATTCTGCCTGCTTTGGATAGTTTAAAAATGGATATGGACGATGCACAGACAGGTGTGAACATCATTAAACGTGCCTTGGAAGAGCCTGTTCGTCAGATTGCATTTAATGCCGGAAAAGAAGGTTCTGTTATCGTAGAAAAAGTAAAAGCATTACCATTGGGGCAAGGTTACAATGCACGAACTGATGTATATGAAGATATGATTCAGGCTGGTATTGTAGATCCTGCAAAAGTGACCCGTTCTGCTTTGCAAAATGCGGCTAGTATTGCTTCTATGATTCTGACGACAGAAAGTTTAGTTGCTGATGTAACAAAAGAACAGCCAATGCCAATGGATGGCGGCATGGGCGGTATGATGTAAGTTTACAACAGTATTCATAGTTAAGTTAAGGATATCCTTCAGTGAAACAATATATAAATTGTTTTGCTGGGGGATATTTTGTGTTATCAGCGAAATTTGAAGTGAGAAGAATATTTATGAAAACATTTGTTTGCTTTTGTCGTAAAATATGATATGATAATAATTAGGGAATAACATGTAGTTGGCGGAATATGAAGCAACTGTTTGCAAAATCAAGCTGACATGCACAAGCAATTGATTTTAGAAAGAAATAAATGTGCTGAATACAACCTAGAAAGAACTGCGCTTGTCTAAATAAAATAATTTTTAAAACTCTGTAACGTGAAATAATTGAATGAAAGCTGGAAACAATATTGTTATGGGCACAATTGGTATTACTCGTTTTCTTGGCATATTGGGAAAACGGGGCGAACTGTTATTACCCAATTTGATATACCTTAGCCGATTAGGCGGTAAGGTAAAGGAGCGAGTGAGATGGAAGATCAAGAATTTCTTCAATTATTTCAGCAGGCAGCAAGTTATTTGCGGGAACGGACAACAGATAGTTTATTGCAGCAGAATTCCACTTATCAAGAAGTCAGTCAAATGGAAGACGAAGCTGAAAAAGAGTATTTACGGTTATTTTTGAATGAAGAACAACGGCAGATTATTGATGAATTATTACAGCAAAAAGAGCGTAGCTGTTTAATTTATGCTGACGCTGCATATTTAGCAGGAATTAAAAATGCAGTACAAATGTATAGTTTGTTGAATAAATAGAAAAAAAGACCGGTTCGACCTGTGGTTCTTTCTGAACTTTGGGTATACTGTATAAAACATTAGGTGGTATCGAATTGATACCACCTAATGTTTTATAGCAATGCAGAAAGAGAGAAATCCTGATTCTTAGGAAGAAAAGCCAATTTACATTTTTTCTCCAGATTGACTAATCCGCTTCTACCATATACAATACGTTTGAGGACTTTGAATTTGTTGTTGTTTCCTTCAACAAATCCAGAGCTTACAGAAAGGGATATCGCATTCTTGACCGGAGTGATATCCTTTTTTATTCCATTACAAAATGATTCTATCTTGCTCTTACTATACTTTTCCAAATATTCATCCAGTTTCGTTTCGTCCTTCCCCAATAATAATGCATGAAATTCTTTGAACATAGTTTCAACTTTTTCTACAACAGGATATTGGCCTTTTATCTGACCAATATATTTTTCAATATTTGGATCACGTTTCGTCTTAGGATTACAGGTCAGAATATATTTGAGCAAATCTGTCCTGGTGATTATTATTACTCCAGGTGGTAACACCCATTCCATAACCGTTTTTGCATTGAACGGGGTTCTGTCTGGAAAATTATTTTTCCCGATAAGATAAATATAGTCTGCAAGTTTGCGCTCAGATTCGTGAAATGTTTTTTGACGTTTTATATAAAAGTAAATCAGTTCGTTGCTACAGCCATCAGCCATCATCTTATAAATGACATTTAACCACGCATTCATAGGCGATTCCCGCTTTTTATAATTATTGGGATTATCCAGACGGGAAATATCTTCCTGCGTCATAGATAGATATCTCTTTACTGTCAATGACGATATTCCAAACACATCTGCTACGCCTTTTAGCCGTGGTTTCTTTTGATTAGCCCAATACTCCTGTACGTCTCGGATTAATTGCTGTTTTTTTTCCGCATTTCTTCGTGATGCCGGTATTGTGTTGAGTTTAAATTGTGTTTCTTATTATCATAAAACAACTCGTTACCATCAGAATCTCTTGGAGAAGTATTATCATAGTGCAGGCTATCAAGTAAGGAATTATCTGGTGTCTTTTCTCTCAATATTTTATCTGGTGCGTTTTCAGATACTTTTCCATTTTGAATGTATAGTTTAGCCGGCATTTCTTCTTTGAAAATGTCTTTCATATATTCAAGAAGGTTTTGCAATAAATGAAACCTATCAGCTACTTGAATACAGTCCGGCAGTATTTCGTTGATAGCAGAAGCATATGCACTTGCCCGGTCTCTGGTAACAAGGCGTACTTTAGTATGTGATTTCAACCATTCTTTCAGTGGTTCGCCATCACGTCCATCCAGCAATGCTATTAGATGGTGATCCTTTAAATCGTAAATGGCCGTAGCATAAGTCTGGCCTTTTCGAATTGCGACATCATCAATGCCAATTTCTTCTACATCCGGATTATCTATGAATTCAATTCTGTCATACAGACGTTGTATGGTATCATTACTAATCTGGACACCGAGCAGCGCCAAAACTTTGCTTGCCCCCTCATTACTCAGAAACATTGAAACAGCAAGAACCAATGTATTTAATGCATCTGTGCGCACCTGAGAAGCTTTCGCAAATGGGAGGTCTTCCATAAAAACCTTGCAATCGCAATCAGGATTCTCACAGTCATATTTATACACGTTTGCATGTAAGAAAGTTTGTTTACAGCGGATAGGGGTATCCTGAAATTTTCTTCTGTAAGTAGCATGAAGTTTGTGACTCATTTTTCCACAAACAGGACAGCAACAGCCATGTTCTTTCGATTTGATATAGATATGTAAGCTGTCTTCATTTTCAATATGGTCATAAATGTAGTGATTGTTATCTAACAGGAAAGAATAATCTTGTGTCGGAAAGTACTTCAATCTTCTCATCTTCTTTCATCTTTTGATAACTATATTATACTACAAATACCCAAATATGAGAATCAGTTAGATAATAGATAAAGAAAAAGCAGATACTTTCGTATCTGCTTTTTCTTGTCATACCCAAAGTTCAGAAAGAACCCAACCATCAGGAAACGTCTTTTTATTACAATATACAACATACAAAAACAGACATGTGAAAAAATAGATAAAACAATTGCTATCCTATATTCTATATGCAGCCATATAAAAACATCAAAGTACTATAGTTTATCCACATATTCTTTTGCTTCTACCACATTCATTGCAGTCACTTCTCTGATTTTTCGGACCGCCTCAACCTCTTTTCCACTATTTTTTAGCTGCAGCACAGATGCTTTTATATCATCAGGAACAAAACAAGCAGCTAACTCCTGATTTCCTGTCAGCTGACATATGCGATCAAGCTGTTGTTGCTGAAGCTTTACCTGCTTTTTTAATTTTCCAATTTCCATATATGCAATTACTCCCAAGATACATAGCAATATGAATTGATATCCTTCCATTTTTAAATCCTCCTGCCAAGTTCCAATGCATTGTCTTGCAATATACCAGACTTAAACCATACTATTTTTCCGCCAGCAAAGCGCTGCTGCCCAACCGATGTGCCCCGGCATTCAACATCTGCGCAGCGGTTTCCAAAGTGCGGATACCGCCGGCAGCCTTAATCTGCACCTGATTTCCGATTTCCTGCGCAAACAGCTGCACATCCTCTACGGCAGCGCCGGAACTGCCAAAACCGGTACTGGTTTTGATATAGTCTGCGCCAGCATCAGTGACAATATGGCACAATGTCACCTTTTCTTCTCGGGTTAAATAGCAAGCCTCCACAATCACCTTTAAAATCCGCTGTCCGCAGGCCTGCTTCAACGCCTTGATCTCATGCTGCACCTTCTGCCATGCGCCATTTTTTACATCGCATAAATTAATCACCATATCAATTTCATCGGCACCGTTGGCCAATGCTTCCTTGGTTTCCACCAGCTTTACCAGCGTTGTCTGGTATCCATTGGGAAACCCCACCACTGTGCAGATTGGTATACGTTCCTGCACATAGGCTTTTACATCAGCAACATAACAGGGCGGAATACACACCGATGCCGCACCGCCAGCCATAGCCTCATCACACAACTTCTGCACCGCAGACCAATCAGCAGTCTGTTTCAATACTGTATGGTCGACCGAACGGAAAATTTTCTCTTGATTCATTATACCACTCCCTTTTCCTGTTATATTGTACTATACAACCTGGCCGCTATATTGGTCAACAGCTAAGTGATCGATCGTGTAAATTGACTGTCAGAAAGAAAAGGTAGAATTTTTCTAAAGTATGATCCGCTTTTTTATCAGCAGATACCTCTCCTCCATTTACATTTACCTTCCCCAAACCCTCAAGAGGGCAATTTCTTTGCAGAAAGTCCACCTCTGGATGGACTGTAGCAAGGGTATTTTATGGAGCTGGACGGAGTCCAAAGCGACAAAAATACGTGCAGCTACTGTCCAGAGCAGCGTGTGGACGCTGCAACAGATATTGCCCGATAAAGCGTCATGTTCTTTATACTTAACCGAATTTATTTATCATAATCTTCTACAAAAACTTTACACCATCCACTCATAATGAGCATTCACTCTTTTTTGCAACAAAAAAGTTAGCTCCAAGAGATTTCTCTCCCAAAGCTAACTTTTCCGTTGATGCAGCAATCCATTCTTTATCCTTAGTTAGAACCATATGGATCATACCAGCATATCGTTTACTGCATCGATTATTTTTTTTCCGGTCTGCTGCCTGGTTTCACAGCTGGAATGCCCTGTTTACACATTGGGCAAACTTCCGGGTCATAAGTCTGGAATTCAAATTTGATTAAGGACTGGAATGGCACCTTTAATTTAACAGTATTGCCTGCGGTACGGTCAATGATAGAGCCAGCTGCAATCACATCGCCGCCCATACTTTGTACCAGCTCTACCACTTCCTGCGCAGAGCCGCCTGTTGTAAATACGTCCTCGGTAATCAGCACTTTTTGTCCCGGTTCTACAGTAAAACCGCGGCGCAGTGTCATAACGCCATCTTGCCGTTCTGCAAACATAGCCGGTACATCTAATGCCCGCGCAACTTCATAAGCAACCAGAATGCCGCCGATGGCAGGCCCGATTACCACATCAGGTTTATTGTCTGCAAATTTTTCAGCCAGTGCGCTGCACACCTTTTCGGCAATGCGAGGATATTTTAACAGCTGGGAACACTGCACATAATGGTCGCTGTGCAGACCGGATGTCAAACGAAAATGACCTTCTTTCAGCGCTCCGGTTTCTTTTAAAATTGCCAAGGTTTCATCATAACTTAAACTCATTTTGTAACGCCTCCGATTTCTTCTACAATTTTTAATGCTGCTTCTCTTGGATTATTTGCTTTGGTAATAGGACGCCCTACTACCATATAGTCAACGCCAATTTTAATGGCATCAGATGGTGTGGTAATACGCTTCTGGTCGCCT
>USPE01000015.1 GCA_900556545.1 uncultured Peptococcaceae bacterium
ATTCTAATGAACTGGCTGACAGGGCAGTGTCACAGTAAATGTTGTCCCTTTTCCGACTTCACTCTCCACTTTTATTGTTCCCTGCAAAACCTCCATTGCCTTTTTAACAAGCGCCATGCCAAGTCCATTTCCTTCTGTAGAATGGGATGTGTCTCCCTGATAAAATTTATCAAATAAATGTTTTCGGGTTGCTTCATCCATTCCACACCCGCTATCCTGTATTTTTACTTCAATCTGCCCTTCATTTGAAGTCTGCATAATCCGAATCATTCCACCCGGTTCTGTAAATTTTAAGGCATTTGACAGCAGATTATTCCAGACCAATTCTGCAATACTCTCATCTGCTTCCACCATGATACCCTCCTGGATATATGTTTCCACCTCAATCTGCTTCTTGTCCAGCAATGGCTCGAACTGCAGAACACACTCACAAAGCTGGCGGCGCAGGTTGTACGACTTTGCTTTTGGTATAATCACCTGATTTTCTAATTTGTTGAGTTTCAGTATATTCGACACCAGTTCTGTCAGTTTTTGTGTAGACACAAAAATAGTATCCATGTAATCTTTCTTCTTTTCATCCGGTAAATCCAATTCTTGCAAAGCGGTAATATAATTCTGGATGACTGCGAGCGGCGTTTTAATCTCGTGAGAAACATCAGAGATAAAATCATTTTTCAGTGTTTCAATGCTTGCAAGTTCCTCTACCATACGATTAAAGTCCTCAAACATATAATCTACATAATCCTTTTTCCCGAAACGATGAACAGGCTTTAAGCAAACAGAAAAATCGCCCTTTGCCACACGTTCAGCCGCTTCCGACAACTCATTCATCGGCCGGTCGATGGAAACGTACTTCTGCCATGCTGTGATTAGTGAAAAGAGCGCTGTTACTCCAATCCAGTAGAGAACATACCATAGAACAAACTGTCTGGTTTCCGGAAGTTTTAAAAAATCCAGCCCTCCAAACATTACACTGGGAATTACACCGAAAATACCAAGTAAAATCAATGCTCCGCAGTATGACCACCAATTAAAGTAACTGACCTTGCGCTTTTTCATTCAATCACCGCCTTATACCCAAGACCATATACCGTTTTAATCTTAAATGAAGGACAATCTGAAAACTTTTCCCTGAGTCTGGTTATGTACACATCCACAGATCGCAAACTGGAATCACTTCCCAGTTCCCAGAATTCATCCAAAAGCTGCTCTCTTGAAAAAGTACGCTTCGGATATGACAGAAGTTTATAGAGAATGTTAAATTCCCGTACAGTAACCGGTATTTCTTCCTCATCCAACGTAATGGTTACGCTGTTTTTATCCATAACCAGATTACCTATTTTCAATTTTTGACCTTCCTCAATATTCGCACGACGCAAAAGTGCCTGCACGCGCCAGCAAAGTTCTTCCAGGTTAACCGGCTTTACCATATAATCATCAATTCCAGCCTCAAATCCTTTTTGTTTTGAAACAAAATCATCCTTTGCAGTCATAAACAGAATCGGTATATTATGATTGATTTTCCGAATTTGTTTTGCCAAATGGTAACCGTCAATCCCCGGCATCATAATGTCGGAAATCACCATATCGAAAAGATGATTATACATCTCGTTAAACGCCCCATTTGCATCCGTACAGCCACACACTTGATAACCCTTATTGCGCAGATGTTCGCATACGATTTCATTCAAATTTCTATCATCTTCTACTACAAGTATCTGTGCCATGTGTACGGCCTCCCTTCTGTCAGTCATGCACTTTAAAATTTTCCAACAACCATTCCGCTGTTCCCGGTTTTTCCGGATCATGGGTGCCTTTTCCGGTATCCAGATTGCGTAACCGCTCCATCTCCTCCGATGTCAGCTTGAAGTCGAAAATATCAATATTT
Organism: uncultured Peptococcaceae bacterium; assembly: GCA_900556545.1. Taxonomy (GTDB): domain Bacteria; phylum Bacillota; class Peptococcia; order Peptococcales; family Peptococcaceae; genus UBA7185. The sequence continues at coordinate 1,889 of USPE01000015.1, forward strand.
CCGGCAATTCGTTCTGGATTCGTAGACTTTGGAAGTACAATCCACCCCTCTTGAATTTCAAAACGCAGAATAATCTGACCTGCATTTTTTTGATATTTTTCTGCCAGTACGGTAATAAGCGGGTTTCCCAACAGTTCTGGATTTCCATGTCCAAGAGGATAATATGCTTCCATCTTGACATCATATTGATCCATAATCTTTCTCAGTTCCTTCTGCTGGCAAAATGGATTACACTCCATCATATTGACTGCCGGAAGCGTAGAAAACTGCGGCACAAAAGTATTCCAGAATTTCGGCGTCATGTTATCCACACCAATAGACTTCACTTTTCCGACCTCTTTTGCTTCCTCCAATGCCTTCCATGCACCAAGAACGTCTCCATAAGGCTGATGGAGTAAATATAGATCGATATAGTCAAATCCTAAATTTTTCAGAGATACTTCTAATCCTTTTTTTGCCGCTTCATATCCATAATCTTGTATCCACAATTTACTTGTTACAAAAATTTCTTCTCTCGGAATCCCGCTGTCTTTTACTGCACGTCCAACCTCTGCCTCATTAAAATATGCGGCTGCTGTATCAATATGGCGATATCCTGCCTGCAGCGCCTCACGGACTGCTTTATAAGTGGAACCGTCATTGGGAATCATAAATACGCCAAATCCAACTGCCGGGATCTTGTTTCCATCGTTTAGTGTAACTTGCTGCATGATATATTCCTCCATTTCAATGACTTTTATTTTACATAAAAAAACTGTTTCAGAAAGTTCCAAAGATTCCATTTTACTTTACCCTCCTTATTCTTTTCTGCGAATTTCACTTCGCAGAACATCCATTTGAATAATCTGTTCTTCCATCTCATGAATTGTATCCAATATCTTTTTCCTTTTATCTCCGATGACACGAAGCCTTTCTAATTCAGAACTTTCTCCGACATCCGCAAGTCGTCTGTAGTATTCAATTTCTTCCTCAGAAAAGCCCATACGTTTTAAAGATAGCGCTTCCTCCATATTGCATTTCATCATCGTGTCCTCTCCATAAAAAAATAGGTAAGCCGCTTTTGATGGCTTACCTATAGTATATTTAGACCTGCTCTAAATGTAAAATGCTTATAATGAGTGGAAGTCAATTCAATTTTTGTATTGCAAACGATACTATCTATTCCCTCAATCTATTAAACGGACGCTCGCTCATGCAAAAATTGAATAAATGCTTTAGCTGCTCTGGATATCCTCCGCTCCTCCATCCATGCAAGGGTAGAACCAACCAGAAGTTCCGGTTCAAAAGGAATAAACCTCATACTGTCGTACTGACAATCCGGCTTTAAACAGATTACAACGCCTTTTTGCTCCCTCGCCACAATAACTGCATTATGCAGCACATTATAATTTATGGAAAAATCCATTTCCTTTGCATAATCTCCGGACCATCGACGCAGTTCCGTATGGGCAGACGTATTGACATGAATCGTAACAACCTGTGTCCCTACTAATTCCCCCGGACGGATTACCTCCCTTGCGGCCAGCGGCACACCTTCATGGATCAATACACCCCATTGCTCCATTGTTTCCATCGGCATCGAAGCATATCTGGAAATATTAAACGGCTGCAAAAACAAACCAAACTCCAAAGATCCCTGCTCCATGCGTTCCTGAATGTCTTCATTGCTACCACTATAAATCTCAAATTTCACTTTCGGATACTTCCTCTGAAACTCAAAAATGAAACCGGCAAGCTCCTTTACGCTCTGAAGTTCTCCGCAGCCAATCGAAATCATACCCGTTAGGGTATCTTCATTCTGCACTATCTCACTTTTGGCTTTTTCCGCCAAAGCCACTATATCCCGCGCTCGGCTTCGAAACAACATTCCTTCCTCAGTCAGTGTAATGCTATGATTTGTACGGTCAAAAAGTTTTGTTCCCAATTCCTCTTCCAACTGCATAAGTTGGCGCGAAAGCGTAGGTTGAGTAATATGAAGCAAACTCGCCGCTTTTGTAATATTTTCTTCTCTGGCGGCCATTAGAAAATATTCTAAAACACGGATATCCATAAGAACAACCCTTCCTTTCATTTTTCCTATTTTATCACACAAGCAATACAGACTGAACTGTATTTTCTGATGTTTTGTTATCCCTTCCGGTATTTGGCAAAAGACCTACGGCCACCTGTAAAATTTCGGCTTTTTCATTTCGTTCTTTTAGTTGTTTTTTTCAGCACAAACTGCCGCACCATAGCCTCAAGTGTCAGTGATGGATTTATTTGTTCTGCCACGTAAAAATACATATTTTTTATTGTAAGTCATCTTTTGTAATTGCGATGGAGGGATAATGGGTAAGCGTTGTTAAATCCACATCAAAGGGAACGCTGTATACCATATAATAGTTTTGAGGATTTTGAGAAAAAAGTTCTTGTATTTTTTCCGCCGCCGCTTCTTTATCAAGGGTTGCATACACCATTGATACCACGCCCACTTTCTCTTGTTCCGCAGTTTGAACACGCCCACACAAAATGACTTTCAATGGTGCTTCGCCGTTCAATCCTTGTTCCAGGTAGTCTTTATCAAGCAAATTTTCCACTCCTTATTTTTCAATCAAGAAATGCTTTTATCAGCTGCGCAAGTTCCTCTGCTCTTGATGCAATCAACGGATGAGCGCCTGTTTCGTAGATTTGATAATGGATGTTTGGATTACAGCTATGCAACAGTCTGCATTGACTGTCCATATCATTAGCAAGCATCTTATCTTCTTTGCTGACCGTAATTAATAGAGGAATCTGAATGGTTTCTATAAGATTATGGATAAGCACCGCCGCTGGTTCCAATCAGATTCACCTTACCACAGTCTAGTTTTTTACAAAGTTCCACAATCTGATGTCCCTGGTCGATCCACAATTCATCGGGAAACCTGGTGACCCGTTCAGACTTGCCATTACCTAAAAAATCAAGCAAAATCACCCGAAATTCATTGGAATACAGCGGCAAAATAAACTCAAACATTTTTGAGGAAGCCGTATTGCCATGCAGAAAGATACATGGTTTTCCACTGCCGATTTCAGAATAAAACATTCGTTTTCCATTATAATAAAAATATGACATAAAAATGCCCTCCTTCTTTGCCGTCATCACAACTCGCTTTGTTATACAGGGCATTGATTGCTCCCTGTGCGATTAGTTTTTCGTACCCATCTGCCCAACCTCCTTATACTTTTACACTATCAAATTTTTATGATTTATTTCATTTTAGCATAAGCCGCTGACCTTGCCCACCTTTTTATTTATAAACAAGAAAAAGCGTTCTTTGACTGCCACATCAAAAAACGCTTCTTGTTTGTTATTCCACTGTAAAAATTTCTTCAATTGTAACATGAAACACCTTGGCAATATTCCATGCTAAAACCAGAGAAGGATTGTACCTCCCTTTTTCAAGGTTTCCGATGGTTTCCCTGCGCACACCGACCAGCTTTGCCAAATCCTCCTGCTTCATATCATATCTGGCCCGATATTCCTTGATTCTATTTGTTATCATATACAAGTCCCCAGTTTTCCTTAAATGTATAATAGGCAATCAAAAGTCCATGAACGGCAACCGAAACACCCCAACCAGCGGCAATTCCGTATAACAGCGCCGTGTTTCCGGTATTGCTGTTTACAAAGAAACAAAACAGCGCCGCAGCAGCGGTAGTAATCATGCCGCAATAGAAAGCCTTAGCCGCTGAACGATTCATATATGTTTCGGACATCTCGTCGGTTTTGATAAAAAAATATTCAAAATCAACAGCAAAAGCAAAAAAAGCCAAAAAAATCCGTTCATCAGTAAATACGCCGATAAACCCTAACAATGATAAAAACCCCATAGCTCCACACAAATAATTTTTCGATTTCATAACAAATTCCTCCTTGGTTATATGCGATATATTTCGCACTTGATGATATAAATATATCACATATAACCAGGAAATACAAGCCCTAAATTTTCCCTGCATGCAAAAACCCCCTTCACTGGTTTTGTCCAGTAAAGGGGGGACATATCAAAAACCTGTATGGGCTTTCGTAAGCCGAAAAGCAAACTTATTGTTTATTGGTCATTTCTACATAGGTTTGGTATCTTGCAACGCTGTCCTGTTTTGCCTGTTCAAACAATTCTTCTGCTTTTTCAGGGAACAGTTTTGCCAAAGAGGTATACCGTGTTTCTGTATTGATAAAGTCACGGAACAAATCGGAATTTGGTTCTTTAGAATCTAAAGTGAATGGATTTTTCCCTTCTGCTTTCAATTCTGGATTGTATCTCCACAAATGCCAGTAACCGCATTCTACCGCTTTTTTCATCTGGTTCATCGGGTTGTTCAGGCCGTTTTTGATACCATGGTTGATACAGGTTGCATAAGCAATGATCAAGGATGGGCCGTCATAGGCTTCTGCTTCTGTAATTGCTTTGATGGTCTGGTTCATATTAGCACCCATTGCAATCTGTGCAACATAAACATTACCATATGCAGTATTCATCATACCCAGGTCTTTTTTCTTGGAGCGTTTCCCGCCGGCAGCAAATTTAGCAATGGCTGCAGTTGGAGTCGCTTTGGAAGCCTGACCGCCGGTATTGGAATATACTTCTGTATCAAATACCAATACATTTACATTTTCTCCAGAAGCCAGTACATGGTCTAAACCACCATAACCGATGTCATATGCCCAACCATCGCCGCCAAAGATCCACTGAGACCGTTTGATCAAATGGTCTTCATATACTGCGATAGCCTGCAGAGCAGGAGCAGCAGCATCTTTCAGCATTGGCAGCAGCAAATCGGTTGCCTGTTTACTGCCTTCGTAATCATCTTTATGATCTAACCACATCTGGATTGCTTCTTTTGCTTCTGCAGCAATGTCCGCTTCCAATGCTTCTGCCATCAGTTCTGCCAGTTTTTCACGGCACTGCTGATGAGCTTTTAACATACCCAGACCAAACTCTGCGTTGTTTTCAAACAGAGAGTTTGCCCAAGCCGGACCTCTGCCCTGCGCATTGGTGCAGTATGGCATACATGGTGCCGATGCGCCCCAGATAGAGGAACAACCGGTAGCATTGGCAATTACCATACGATCACCGAACAACTGGGTAACCAGTTTGGCATATGGTGTTTCACCACAGCCGGCACAAGCGCCGGAGAATTCCAATAATGGCTGACGGAACTGAGAACCTTTCAGTGTTTTCACATTAACCAGATCTGCTTTATTGGAAATTTTATGGGTTGCATAAGTCCAATTTGCCCGCTGTTCAGCCACAGCTTCTTCCACATTCTGCATTACCAGCGCTTTGTTCTTAGCCGGACAAACATTGGCACAGCTGCCGCAACCGGTACAATCCATTGGACTAACCTGAATACGGAATGTCATACCTTCAAATTCCTTGCCGTTTGCTTTGATAGTAACCATACCTTCTGGTTTGTTTGCTTCTTCTTCTGCATTTAATACAAACGGACGGATACATGCATGCGGACATACATAGGAACACTGATTGCACTGAATGCAATTTTCTGGCTGCCATTGCGGCACGTCAGTAGCAATCATACGTTTTTCATAACAAGAGGTACCCAATGGGAAAGAACCATCTTCGCGGCCGCTGAAGCTGCTAACCGGTAACTTATCCCCCTGCTGTGCATTCATTGGATTTACAACTTCTTTAATGAATGCCGGTGTGGCAGGACAACCGCCTTTTGCGGCTTCTTCTGCACCTGCATTGGCCCAAGCAGCAGGCACTTCCACTTTATGCAGTGTTTCTACCGCTTTATCTACAGCAGCATAGTTCATATTGACAACGTCGTCACCTTTTTTGCCATAGGTTTTCTTAATTGCCGCTTTCAATAATTCGGTGGCTTTTTCAAATGGAATTACATTGGTCAGTTTAAAGAATGCTGTCTGGGTTACCATGTTGATTCTGTTTTTCAAACCGACTTCTCTGGCAACTTTAATTGCATCAATGGTATAGAACTGAATGTTATTTTCAGCAATATATTTTTTCATTTTCGCCGGCAGTTCTTTTTCCAGTTCTTCGGCATTCCATGGGCAGTTCAACAGGAATGTACCGCCAGGTTTCAGACCTTCCAGAATTTCATACTGATTCACATAGCTTGTCTTATGACAGGCAATATAGTCAGCCTGGTCGATCAAATAGGTGGAACGGATTTTGGAATGACCAAACCGCAGATGGGACATGGTTACACCGCCGGATTTTTTGGAGTCATATGCAAAATAACCCTGTGCATACATATCAGTGTTATCACCGATAATTTTGATTGCGTCTTTATTGGCACCAACAGTACCGTCAGAACCATAACCCCAGAACTTGCAGCTGATGGTGCCTTCTGCGGCTGTTACAACAGGAGCGCCAACCGGCAGGCTCATATGGGTTACATCATCTACGATACCAACAGTAAAGCCATTCATTGGTTTTTCTGCTGCCAGATTTTCATAAACAGCGATTAACTGCGCAGGGGTTACATCTTTAGAGCCCAAACCATAACGGCCGCCGATAATCAATGGGCGTTCTGCCATATCATAATAGATATTGCGAACATCTTCGTACAAAGGTTCACCCAATGCACCTGGTTCTTTGGTACGATCCAGAACGGAAATCCGTTTTACACTGGCCGGCATTGCGCTCAGGAAATGTTTTGCAGAAAATGGACGATACAGTCTTACTTTCAGCAACCCTACTTTCTGCCCTTTTGCATTCAGATAGTCTACTACTTCTTCTAATGCTTCACAAACAGAACCCATAGCGATGACTACATTTTCTGCATCTTCTGCACCATAATAATTAAATGGTTTATAATCTCTTCCTGTTAATTTGGAGATTTCACCCATATATTCTTCAACAACATCAACCACATCGGCATAATATACGTTGCCTGCTTCTCTTGCCTGGAAGAAGATATCCGGATTCTGCGCAGTCCCTTTTACTTTTGGGAACATTGGATTTAAACCGCGTTTGCGGAAATCTTTTACCGCATCCATATCTACCAGATTAGCCAGATCATCATAATCCAGTACTTCTATTTTCTGAATTTCATGCGAGGTACGGAAACCATCAAAGAAATGAATAAACGGAATCCGGGATTTTAATGTTGCCAGATGGGCAACGGCACCCAAATCCATCGCTTCCTGTACACTACTGGAGGCCAGCAGAGCAAACCCTGTCTGACGGCAAGCCATAACATCAGACTGATCACCGAAAATAGACAGCGCATGGGTAGCAACTGTTCTTGCGGTTACATGGAATACACATGGTAAAAATTCACCGGCAATTTTATACATTGTCGGCAACATCAGCAATAATCCCTGTGATGCTGTGTAAGTAGAAGTCAAAGCCCCAGCTGACAGAGAACCGTGAATGGTACCTGCAGCACCACCTTCGGACTGCAATTCTACAACTTTTACCTGTTGTCCAAAAATATTCTTTCTTCCCTGTGCGCTCCATTCATCAACCAACTCTGCCATTGGAGAGGACGGAGTAATTGGATAGATTGCCGCAACATCCGTAAAAGCATAAGATACATGTGCTGCTGCTGCATTCCCATCCATTGTTTTCATTGTTTTGCTCGCCATGAATATTCCTCCTAATTCCTGAAACAAATTTAATTTTAATAAACAATCCCAAAAAATGTTTATCAAAATTAAATATATTTTACCATATAGGATACACTATCACAACCATTTTTTGAGAATTACACCTTGCAGAAAAAAATTTATTTTAGTATTATTAATAATGAAGTTTGCAGTATATTTCACAATTTGATAAAATTATTGTACTGCAATCTTTTTCATTTTATGTATGCGTTTCTTTTATATTTTATTTAGTTAGAAAAAGGAGTGTTCTTTATGCTGCAAGAAACTGCACGCACCGGTATTTTACAAAAAGACAAAGAAACTGTTGCACTGATTCCAGAAATCAAATTTGGCCTGATGACACCGGACGATTTAGAAAAAATCGCCGCTGTTTCCCGTAAATATCAAATTCCTGTGATCAAAATCACCTCTGCACAGCGCATCGCCTTGGTAGGTGTCAAACAGCAGGATGTGGAAAATATCTGGAACGAACTGGGCATGGAACCCGGCCACGGCCTGGGCACCGGATTAAATTACATCAAAAGCTGTCCGGGAGAAACAGTCTGCCGTCTTGGACAACGGGATTCCCTGGGCATGTCCGAACGGATTTATGACGCAGTAAAACCGCTGGGCATCGAATCCAAAATTAAATTTGGCATCTCCGGCTGTCCATTGGCCTGCGGCGAAGGCATCATCCGTGATATCGGCATTTTTGGCAGAAAAGCAACCGGCTGGACTGTTCAAATCGGCGGCAATTCCGGCCTGAATGCCCGCCTGGGCGAAGTACTGGCCAAAGATTTGGATGATGACCAATTGGTAGAATTGGTAGTCAAATTAATGACCTACTACAAAGAAAACATGAAACCAAAAGAAAGAATGTATCGTTTCGTACCGCGCATGGGCGGTATTGATGCTATCAAACAGGCGCTGGGATTGGAATAAAAGTCCAGCAGAGCAAACCAAACACACAGAACTGCTCATTATAAAATAAAACAGCCAGCAAGGTCGGTTTCAGTTCCGCCTGCTGGCTGTTTTACTATACCTTAAATAATCATTTATACAACAAACAACAGATTTAACAATGGAATCATACAAACTGTTACAATCAATGTCACGATCAAGAATAATAAACCAAACAGATAAGCATCTTTTCTTACCATAGTCTCATGTCCAAATACCAGACCAGCCATCATGCTGCCAGCCGGTGTTACATAAGCACACATCAAAGCAATGTACATCAAGAAGAAACAAGTATATGGATTTCCCCCCATATCCATTACAATTGGCGGAATCATTGGCAGGAAAATGGCACCCATGACGATATTATGCATAAACTGCGTAATCACGGCTAAGAAAATCATAGACGCTATAATCAATACAGTTACATCCAGATTCATTAAAATCGGCGTAATGGTTGCGGCAATGGTAGCGGTAATACCGATATCCGCCGATTCCATCGCATCGGCTAACGGATACGTAACAGCCAGCAGCATCAGCATTGCCCAGGGCAATTTGTTAAAACAATCTGCTAAATTAATAATTGTCTTTCCATTCTCATCCTTCCACATAACAAACACTACCATATAGAGGACACTCCAGCCAATTACACCCAAACTATTACAAAACGCAGCACCCGGCAAAGTAGGTATGATTTGCGGCAACATTAATACTAAGAAATACACAACAATTAACAATAACCCTGCTTTCTGATATTGATTCATTTTATACTTTGCATATTCTTCACAGAGTTCCTCTGTTGTTGTATAACGTTCAGCATCAATCTTCAATATAAACCGACCTGCTAAAAGCATAAGCACAGTAGTCACAGTAATATAAATCATCCCTGTCAACAGCATCGGGCCAGCTGGAACAGTTAAACCAATCCCTTTGGTGAAAAATCCGCTGTATAAAATAACACCGCCGTAGAATGGTACCATATTCGGCACCGTAAACGCAATATATACAATAAAGGCAATTACCATATTTAATACTTTAGAGCCTGGCTTATAACCACTCATTTCACCAATCTTTAAGGCAATTGTCCATAACAGAAATACACAAGCAACCCCGCCATTTCCCAAACTCATCAAAAAAGCACAGGCACACAGTGCAGAAATCAATAACCACGGTTTGCCGATAAAGATTTTTTTACTTAAAAGCCAATAAGCAATGCCTTCTGTAACACCAATTTGATTTAAACATTCTGCAAAGGCAGCGCCCAGTAACACCATCAAAAATGTCGGATTGCCAAATCCACTGGCCAAAACCGTGGTAGCAGGTGCATAACCGGTCATGGTTAATACTGCAAAACCAAAAAAGCTCACCCATAATAAATCAATAAAAATCCAGCCATAAATTATCCCTAAAAAGCAGCCCAGCACTTTCATACCAATCTCTGTAATTTGACCAAAGGGTGGTAAGAACCCTACACCGAACATTAAGATTAACATAATTACAATATGCAGATATTGTATTGCATTCTTTTTTATTGTGTCGCTCATGATACATCCTCCTTTTGTTCATTTTTTGCAGTAGTTATTCATTTTATAAATAGTATTCCGTATGAAAACAAATTCAAAATAGCAACAAGGGTTATGTCCATCATAATCATATATCAATATTTTAAGCACTTTCTTCTATAATACTTTAAGAATACTTACGGACAGAATTACAAAACCATGCTTGCTATCCTTCTGTCCGCAAGCTTAAAAAACATATCGTTTAGACTATCACCAATGCATTATGGAACGTCATTGTATCAACCTATTCCAAAATCTGATATATTGGAGCACCTTCACATTGCTCCGGCATACGAACTCCAAGCAAAACAGCAATGGTAGGTGTTATATCAATGGTGCGAATCACACGTTCTGTCTCAAAATCTTCTTTGATTCCTTTCCCGGCAGCAACAAAGATAGGAGAAACGGTACTGCCATGCAGCCCATGTAAAGTAGGCAAAGAATCACCATGCAACCGATTGAAGCCTTCTTCAATCCAATATATAATATCGCCGCATTCATCGCCGCTCATACCCACAATTTCCGCTTCTTTATTCCGCATCGCTACAGAAACAACCCGTTTGCCTTCTGCATTACGGTAGTTATATAAATCACTGATAATCTGTGTTTCCAACTCATATTTATCTGCCGGATCTACAATACCGTGCTCGTTGCGGCCTTTCAGATTGATATGAATATGATTGCCGCGGTTGGCTACTGCTTTTGTTTTGCTGTAATCAATTTCCCGCATTTCATTTCCATGTTCATCCCGTTTCAATACGGTATAGCCCAATTCTTCCATAACACGGATGTTACAGCCGAAGCCATCGCCCAGCAGAGGAATTTCATCTTCCGGCGGAACCAACAAACCATGGTCAGAAATCAATAAAATTGTCCAACCTTCATCCAGATAGTGCAGGAAAGAACCTACATAGTTATCGGTGCAGCGATACGCCCATACAATGGCCTCTTCATACAACGCACCATGGTTACCAATGGCAGGTCTATCTTTACTTAAATACCAGAACAGATGACCGCAGGCATCCACATTATGCAGATGAGAAAATACTACATCATACTGTTCTTCTGCAATCAAATGCTGCATGGCATCTGCCTGCCACTGGCTGTAAATATCCCAGCAAGGCAACAATACCGATTTTACCAAACTCTCGTTGCGCGCTTCACTCATGGAAGTCCCCGGTACTGGACCAACCGCTTCAATCACACTTTTCTTCAGAGATTTTGGATGCCACAGCAAATCTTTCGCAATATCTTTCGCAGCGCCAATCCACAAACGAACCTGGCTACCATCTTCTGCAAGTTCCAACAACCGCATATGACGATTTACCTTTACTATACCATCATCATTACTCAACTCATCCAATACATTTGGCACAAATTCATCAGCTAAAACAGCCATCGGTTCTTCTGCTTTTTTATTTTTATAAACAGCCACACGATCATATTTTCCTGCTTCATTACACAAAATCAGCGCTGGACGTTTGGTTATGCCATTATTCACTAAAATGGTAAATTCTTTTGCACCAGCGGGCACAGGATATTCCCAATGGGCTGGCTCTGTAATCGGAGAGTTTACAATGTCCACCGGCAACATATCAGCAGAGGTATCGCCCTCCGCTTCACTAAAGATCAAGTTCACCATTTCTTCCGCATTGCCATAATCAGACTCACTGCCGCCGTCATAGGTTTCTTCTGTTGGCACATCGTTGATAACACAACCGGCACCGGAAGTGTTTGGCACCTTTGCTTTAAACAATACTTTTTCAATATCGATAGAAGCAAACACCAATTTGTCATCATCTACAACACAATCTCCATTGCCGATTGCATTTGGCTGGGTACCATCTACTACATGCAGATTGGGATTATCGGAGCTTGGCGGCCAAGAACTGCCCGGCCAGTGCCATACCAATGTTTTTAAACCTGCTTCCACTGTTACATTCCAGAGCTGTTCTGCTTTACATTTGTGAGAATTTAGATTATACACAAATGTAGCCATATCCTTTTTGGACTGTCCCCAGAAACAGGTAATTCCATGGGTAGCTGGTGTGGCACCTGTTGCCAGCGATGTCCACATTGGCGGTGTAATGGTTGGCACGCCACCCAGCATGCGCAAATCTTTACGAGCGCTGCCCCGTTTAATCAGCTTATCAAAATTAGGCATAATTCCTTCTGCCCGAAACCGATTGGTCAAGCCTGGATCCAAGCCATCCACGCCTAAAACCAAAATTTTGTTGCTTTTTGTTGTCATAAAAGATCCTCCTTCTCAAAAATGGTAATAATCAATTAATTTTCCTTATATATTTAATTTACGTCAGATAGTGTTTTTTGTCTAACAGAGGAAATCTGGCGCATATTTTTCGTACCAAGTTTTTTTTGTTGCAACATTTCTCGCTTTATGGTACTGTTAAAAGCATTATGAGCCATATCGTTTTTACTTTGTTTTTCTTTTTAGAAAGGTACCGCTATGAAAACAGAACAAATCATTTATTTGAATGACATTGCTAAAACACACTCCATCACACAAACAGCGCAGCGATTTTTTATCAGTCAGCAAGCACTTAGTTTTTCTTTAAAAAAGCTGGAAGAAGAATTTGATACCATTTTTCTAAACCGCACCAATCAGGGAGTCACTTTGACGCAAGAAGGAAGTGATTTTTTGCGCAAAGCACAACCCATTTTGGATATTTACAATGAACTCAAAGACGATTTTCAATTTCACACTATTCCTGAATGCAAAGAAGATCTCCCCTCTGGTAAATTACAAATATTAAGCCATACCAGAGTGTTGGAACCTTTACTGATGGATATTTTTGAATCCTACTGCCGCAAATATCCTCAAATTCAAATAAGTTTGCAGGAAGATGAAAACATTGCCATCATTGACGCGATCTCACAAGGAGATGCTGATTTTGGCGTTATTTTTGCTCCAGAACCATTATTAAACGAGCAAACCATCTCTCCCCAATATCAATATCAACTTCCAAAAAATATACAAATTGAAAATTTATTTTCCGATGAATTTATCGTCTGTTGCAACTGCAATCATCCCCTAGCACAGGAAAAAAATATTGAACTGGGAACTCTGATTGATACCGTAGTCGTACAATTCGATACCAATGCCATTATGCAAAATATCGGCATCAAATTCCCGGAGCAATCTAAAACACATCGTTTCTTTTCCAACAACGTATCGTTTCATAAGGCTATGATTCGGCGCGGGTTGGCAATCTCTGTTATCACAGCATTTGAATTCCGTAAACTGTATTTCAAACATAAAGATTTAACCGCTCTTCCTATCAGCAACGGCTGTAAGTCTGTAATCTCTATTGTCACCAATCAGGACCGCCCACTTTCTACTGCTGCACAATTATTTATCCGAATGTTGCGAAAATATGATTTCTACAGTTTGTAAAAACCATGATGGCAATTGCTTGGCAATATTTAAATATGGCAAAATAGGCATAAAGGATGTAATTACCAACTTCCCGAAATGATTCAAGTTATCCCATTCATATTACACTGCGAAACAGGGTAACTTTTTATTTAGTAAAAAATTGCCTCATAGGGTAAATAACTTTCTAACAGCCAGTCATATTCCAATTGCTCCTGCACCATGGTTTTCCAACTGCGGGGCGCAGCCTCCCCCTCCTCTTTTTTATTTGGCTCAGTATAATTCTTCTCAGTCTTATTACCTCGTACTTTTTCCCTATCCAGAGTCGTAAAGTTTCCGTGTCCGCAATCGGAATTTTTACGGTTCACAGCGCATGGTTGTGCCTGCAGGTTATTCTGTTCATGGTCTGTAACAAAAGCAGCGCTGTCATTTTGGCGTGCTGTATGATTACTATCTGTCCCATTATTTGTTTGAATATTGATTCGCTTTTCGGTTTGATAATCGCTATCTTTCTGCATCTGCTCATTGTCATATTCTTTTACACCATCAGCAATTTTTCCTGTTGAATTGTTTGTGCAGTTGTATGCCCGATACATGGTTCTGTTCTGCCGTTGCTGCTGCTTTCTGAGCCGACGTGGGGATATTACCGGTTCACTCTGTTGAATCTGTTTCACATAAATCAGACTTGGCTTGCCTAATCCCTGCCGCCGGCGCACAATCAAATCGCTCTGTTCCAGTTCCCGCAATAATTTGGTGGCAGTTTTGTCCGAACAACTGAAATCTTCCATCAGTTCTTCCAGTGTGTAGATGATAAAAACTTTGCCGTTGGCATCGCACCAGTCATTTTTGCAGGATAAGCTCATGCGGTCCAGCAAAATGCCGTATAATAATTTAGCTTCCATGGTAACATGCTGATAGCGCACTCCTTTGATTAACGCTTTGGGAATGCGATAAAATGTATATTGATCCTGCT